>JAHHUJ010000148.1 GCA_020024075.1 Psychrobacter sp. | reverse complement strand
CATTCTCATTTACTTAATGCGATGATATAAATATATCTACAAAGCCGATAGCTTTATCCTTAATTAAAAGCGTAGAGTTTGTAGGCGTTGAAGAGTAAATCCAGCTTATATATGCATCCAATCAAGAACGACCAGCAGCATCCCGCTCCTCTGAGCGCTCCCAAGAAGTAGTCGGCACAATATCACTACAAGACGGACTACAGCTGCCTTGAGCACGATATTCTTCACTTTGTTGAGCAGCTTCTTTGGGAGGTAATACCTTACCTTTGCGCCATTTACCATGTAGATATAGTCCAGCTCCCATAAGCGCAGTCGCCACCATACCGGCTGGGAATGATAACCAAAGTGCATCGGCGCCAAGACTTGGATATAAGCCAAAAGCAAAACCCAAACGCACTGGATACATAGAGATTACCATAACCATCAAGGGCCAAATTACATAGCCATTCGCCCGCATAGTCCCGAACAGTACCTGTGCTACTCCAAAGAATAAGAAACCCCATGTTGCCATAAGCTGAATATGACGACCAATGGCCACAGCTGGACTGTCGCTACCAAGGAACAGGCCTAAGGCAGCTTCATCAAAAATGGTTAAGACCCCAATCAGAAATCCTGTCAATATCACATTAAAAATAAGTCCCCAACGGGTGATAGCTGACACTCTATCCCACTGATTGGCCCCGATGTTCTGGGCAACCATCGCACTGGCTGCAGCACTTAGCGCCATAGCTGGCATCTGCACGTAGGTCCAAAGTTGCTGGGTTGCACTATAGGCGGCAGTGGTCTGAACGCCTTCGCGGTTAATTAACGCTAGCATGGTTAAGGCGGCTGAGGAGATGACTACCATTTGTAGCCCCATTGGCAACCCTTTAGAAATCATTGTGGAGAGGATATTTAGATCGGGCCGCAAATAGTGCAGCTGTGATTTATTGAGTGTTAAGACAGACCCACGCAGATATAAAGTAATGCCCATACCAATAAGTGCTGCGGTGTTGGCCATCGCGGTTGCAAAGGCTGAGCCAAAGATACCCCACTCAGGGAACGGTCCTAGACCAGTAATAAGTATCGGTGTCAAAATCAAATCTATTACTACCGACAAGGCTATAAACCAAAGCGGGGTTGTAGAATCACCTGTTCCGCGTAGCGCCATTGTCATCAAAGTAAAAGTGAGAGTAACTGGCATCGCCATAAAAATCATGCGCAAATAAGTCAAAGCCATGTCAAAAGCACTGACTGGTGTCCCTAATAGCTCTAACAACAGCGGCGAGAATATCCAGCCGACAACTGCCAGCAATACGCTTATTGGAATGATACTGCCCAATGCGGTTCCGAGGGTGCGCTTAACTCTATTATGGTCACGTTGGCCCATGGCTTGGCCGATCAAAATGGTGGATGCCATACCGAAACCAAAAACAAAAGAGATTAGTATAAACATCAAAATGTTGCCATTCGCGGTCGCCGCAAGTGCTTCTTCACCCAAGAATTGACCTACCCAGACGGCGTTGATTGAACCGTTTAACGACTGTAGTATCGATGATCCAAGGGTTGGTAGGGCAAATAACAGCATTGTTTTGGCAATCGACCCTTCGGTTAGGTCACGCTGTTTGCCGGTAGAAGCGGTGTCACTCAATGTCTTTCCTCTCGTGTATCATAGGCTTGTTAATTATGAATCAGTTAAATTAGCTCGCCATTAGCCATTAGCCATTAGCCAGTAGCAATTATTAATCATTAACAACTCACTAAGCCGTCGCCCACTGAATAATGGGGAGTCAATTAAGTATAAATGTTTATCATAGACGATAAAGCTTGTATCGTCTTTAATAGAGCTGTAAGTATACTTATATGACAGATACACTTCTCTGCTTTGTTTTAACCTATTTTGCTAGATTTCCCTATCTCTATAAGGGGCGGGCAGTTCAATAGAAGTTGAATCATAGAGGTTTAATAACAAAATTAAGCACAATATTAAGCACAAAAAAAGAGAGCATACCCTCTATGATAAGCTCTCACTTTTTAGTAGTCCGAGTAGGATACAGATAGTGCGATACGGATATGATAATTAGGGTTAGCCCTTCGGCGGCCAAGGGCGATCAGAGTCACTTTCAATCCATTCTGCTACATAGCCTGCGGGCGGCATATCCCAGTCAGGCTTACTCAACGCCTCAAGTACCTTTTGGGTTTCGACCACGCGTCCCCCTTTAGTAATACCGGTACGCAATAAAACGGTAGAGCAAGGCTTACCTTTCACCCACATAGACTGCTCCACATAGATCCAGCGCTCATCAATGGCGGCGATACGGGTCTTAATGGTGACCAGATCGAAAGCACGGATGCGCTTACGATATTGAATGGTACTGCCGGCGACTACTAGGCCCCAGCGGTTTTTGAGTAGTTCTTTACCCAGTCCAGAACGAATGGCAAAATCGGTGCGGCCGAAGTCATATAGGGTTAACACGCGGCCATTATTCATCTCAAGGAAGTTGTCGATATCGGTTAAGCTGCAACGGAATATCATCTCTGCGGTATCAGTAAGATCAACCGTATCGCCTTTTTTATAAGCAGAAATCGCTTTGACAATAGACTTGGTATAACGATAAAAAGGGTACATATAACAGTCTCAAAAATTAGATTAGGCCATCGATTATGCTGAAAATAGCTTTTATTGCAAAGCAGCAGACGTGCCTAGACCGTCACAGATGATTACTGTTACTCAATTTGGCTCGCTATACCAATAAATTTGAAATAGCTCACTACGGTTTCAGGAATCCAGTTAATGTCGAACTTCTTCTGATCTGCCAGATAGCGTAGATAACCGATATGACCGCCATGATCGGTGTCGATGAGGGTAACCGACTCGGAGACATCTTCTTTGGTGGCAGTAAAGCCAATAAAGGGATCGTCCATGGCGCTGATTAATAGCAGCGGTTTTACCACATCGACTAGATAAGGCAGGGCAGAAGCACGGCGATAATAATCGTTATTTGAGCGGTAGCCATGGCGGGGAGCGGTAAAGATGTGATCGAAGTCGCTGATACGATCGACTTTTTTTATGGTCTCAACTTCTTCATCACTGATTTCGTTTTTCAACGCTTTTTTGATAATGGGATTGAGCAGGTATGGGGTATAAATCCTTTGACCTAAGAAGCTTTGCATGCTCATTGCTGCTGACGACATATCTACCGGAGAGGAGATGGCCACAGCGCCTTTACAGCATACCTCGGCAGCATATTCACCCATATATTTTGCTAAAGCATTGCCGCCAAGTGACACGCCAACGGCATAGATGTTCTTATATTTTTGGCTTAGCGTTTGTAGCATATGGTGTACTTCCGCGGTATCACCTGCGTTGTAAAATACGCGGCCGCTGGCAGGAATGCCGCCACAGCTACGGAAGTGAGCCACCACGAAATGCCAGCCTTGAGCGTGGATTTGATGTGCCAAAGCGCGGGCATAGTGGCTGTCACTGCTGCCCTCCATACCATGAAATAGCACTATTAACGGGGTTTGTTCCAGTTGCCCCTGACTCTGACTACTATCTACCGGATGGGCATCATAAAAGTCATAAGCCACATCGCTTTCATCAAGTGAGTCGCGGATGATTTCGCGTCTATAACTTGGTGCTTTTGGGGCAAAAAACTTAGGCAAAATAGTCTGTAGGTGTGGATTGGTTAGCCAAAAAGGGGGATTGAAAGGGGTTGGCGTAAAGCTGGCCCCTTCGGTGTTATTTGTGCTGACTTTAGTCTGAGAGTTGGCTTTATTGGTAGTATTTGAGTTGTCTTTAGGGGAGTCAAAGGTGGCTTTTGATTTAGGGGTTAGTTTTTGTTTTAACTGAGACAGCATAAGGTATTGCTCTTATTATTAAGGTTAAAGCTATTAGGCTTAAAGTTATTAGTTTAATGCCCTTATGATGGACTCAAAATAACCAAAAACCAACTATTTTCAGTGAACGGTTGGTTACTGAGATTTGTTATATTATGTTAATCCTCATCCGTCTCATTTTGTGGTGGCTCAAGCACTGTGCCGTCCATTCCCAGTCTTTCTTTGAGCGTTTCTATTTCAGCTTCAGGCAGGCTAACGGTTAGGGTCACCGCTTTACTATAAGTGACCTCGCCAATCTCACCACCCATGTCTTCCACCACATAACGCACTTGTGATTCGTTGGCAAAATCTGCTTCGACTTGCACTTCAGCCATCGGTATATAAGGGGTCAGCACCATTTCATCTACCGCAGCCTGTGCGGAGCCGGCATAAGCTCGGGTCAAACCGCCAGCCCCTAATTTGATACCACCGAAGTAACGCACGACGATGATAATGACATTGCCAATACTTTTGTGCTGCAACACATTTAGGATAGGGCGACCTGCAGTGCCATTGGGTTCACCGTCATCATCAAAGCCGGCACTGGTGGTGTTATTGGGGTCACCAATAATATAGGCCCAACAATGGTGACGCGCATCAGGATACTTTTCACGTAATTGTTCCACGTGAAACATGGCTTTTTCACGGCTGTGTACCGGATAGGCATAAGTGATAAATTCTGACTTCTTGATGTCAAGTCGGGCAGTAACAGGGGCGGCTAAAGTTTGATAAGTCATAAAATCTAACTCTTATTAAACAGAACTGGTATTAAAAGAGACCGGTATTAAAAAGGAGCGGAACAAAAAGTACGGGATTAAAAAAAGTCATCAATCGGACAGACAGTGGGTGTGGTAAACTGGTCACCATACAATCTACATCTGTAGTAACACAAAAATATTTATAACCCGGTACAGTTTCATTTAAGCAAAGGTATATATAACCTAACTATATCTAGCACAACTATATCAGTTATAAAGCCAAGGATAACATAAATGCGATTAGACAAATTTATCAGTAAGGCCACCGAGCTGTCGCGTAAAGAAGCCAAAAAAGTGCTGCATGCCAGTGAGATTACGGTCAATGATGAAGTGGTAAAAGATGGCAGTGTGCATGTTGATGTGCTCAACGATGAAGTGATGTGGGCTGGTGAACCTTTATCAGTTGCCACCGGTAGTCGTTATTTACTGCTGTATAAGCCTGAAGGCTTTGAGTGTACTCTAAAACCGAAAGAGTATCCCATAGTGACTGAACTTATCGCCATACCTGAGCTGGGTAGCTTGCGAATTGCGGGTCGTTTAGATGTCGATACCACAGGGGCGTTGCTGTTAAGTGATGACGGCAGCTGGCTACATCGTGTGACCAGTCCGCGTCATTTGCATGAAAAAGTATATGAGCTGACCCTAGCGGATCCCATGGATGAAGCAGAGCAAGCTCATGCGATTAAGAAAGTAGCTCAAGGTATCTTATTAGATGGTGATTATGAGCCGACCAAACCAGCAACGTTGGAGTTTATCGATGAGACTCATGCTCGTCTTATCTTAACCGAAGGCAAATATCATCAGGTAAAACGGATGATGGGCTACTTCGGCAATAAAGTTATCGAGCTGCACCGTGCCAGTATTGGTGGCATCACTTTAGAAGGTCTGGAGAAGGGGGAAAGCCGCTTCTTGACCGAAGATGAAGTCAATAGCTTCTAATTGATAGTAAGTTTAGTTAGTTTTTTATTGAAATGGGCGCTTTAGGTGCCCGTTT
>JAHHUJ010000147.1 GCA_020024075.1 Psychrobacter sp. | reverse complement strand
TAGTAGAACGAGCACTGGTTGGCTCTGTAGAGGTCGCAGAGGGTCAATTAAGCAAAGAGGAGGCTGACCACGCCGCGAAGGTATTCTTCGATGCCTACGCCAAAGTAAGTGGGAACAGCACCGTTGCCTACCCTGATGTGAACGAGGGCCTAAAGCAATTAAAACAAGCAGGCTTTATGCTGGCGTTGGTTACTAATAAACCAATCCAGTTTGTACCAAAAATTCTACAGACTTTTGGTTGGCGCGAGCTATTTAGCGAAGTGCTTGGTGGCGACAGCTTACCGGTTAAAAAGCCAAACCCGGAGCCTCTACATCATGTCTGCCGCACCTTACAGATTGCCCCAGAGAATGCGGTGATGATTGGCGACTCAAAAAATGATATTTTTGCCGGTCAAAACGCCAATATTGACACACTAGGTCTGTCTTACGGTTATAATTACGGTCAAGACATTCGTGAGCTAAATCCAACCGCAGCCTTTGATGACTTCCAAAGCTTGGTGGATTGGGTAATCGCTGAATACACCTAGTCATAAGCGGCTGACAGGCTCTAAGATGACCCCACAACCCTATTAATCGTTAAGGCAACACCATGACCCACACCCCTCCTGCTGATTTACTACAAAAAGCCAAACACTGGCGTGAAGATATTGCTTTTACCCAAGACGTACTTGGCACACCGATGCACTTCACCACCACTTGGGGCATCTTCTCGCCAGAGAAGCTGGACGCTGGTAGCTTGATGCTACTTGATCATGTTGACTTCCAAGTGGATGATGACTCGATTGATTTGGGGTGCGGTTATGGGGTACTGGGCATGACTGCAGCCAGAGAGTGCCCTCAAGGCCAACACACCCTTATTGATAAGGACTTTATGGCGGTTGAGTATGCGCGCCGTAACTGTGCGAGCAATGGTCTAACCAATGTGGACGTGCATTTGTCAAACGGCTTCAATCATGTTGATCCCAACAAAGACTTCAGCCTAGTGATGTCTAACCTGCCGGCCAAAGTGGGCAAAGAACAGCATTATTTATACCTACTAGATGCTTATAGCAAGATGCGAAGCGGTGGCCGCTTTTATGTGGTGACTATCAATGGTCTACGTCAGTTTATGAAACGTGCTTTCACCGAAGTCTTTGGCAATGCGGATAAAGTAAAACAGGGTAAAACCTATACCATTACCCGAGCAATTAAAGAATAACCGCAACTGTCTATCATTTTAGTTTGGTTCAAGCCTATTAAAAGAGCCCCGACTTACACTAAGTCGGGGCTCTTATTTTTGTCACTGTTTTGTTTTTACTACTATTTGTTTTTACTACTAAAGTAGCAACAGCCATTGTGTTTAACCTTGGCGTTTAATTAAATAAAAGCCCAAGGCGGCACTGCCAATGATGGGCAATAACACCATCAACAACGGCGATGCCCCAGTGGCTAAGGCCACAAAACTGGTTAAATCTTGGATATAGCTAAATAGCAAACCAAAGATTAAGGCCACCACTATACGCAGGCCCAAGCTATGCGTCCGCAGCGAGCCAAACACAAAGGAGCAGGCCACAATCACTAGCGATAAAATAGCAAAGGGTGATAGTAGTTTTTGCCAAAAAGCCACTTCATGCTCTAATGAACGAGTACCTTGTGAGGCATTAAAACGCTTATGCTCATACAACTGGGTCAGTGACAAATCTTCAGCACGACGGGTCAATAAATATACCGAACTAGGCGAGATAGGCAGACTAATCACATCATTTACTTGGTTTTGTTTGGATACCAAAGGCTCATTATTTAATACAATGTCCTGAGACTGTCTGACATTATAAGAGAGCGCATTGCTCGATACTGCATCAGCCTCGGTCTCAGACGTAGCTTGTGTCGGAGCTATTTCTTCTGCTCGGGTAATGGCCGCCCGTTCTGCCAGCTTTAAGGTAGTAACGTCCTCTAATTCCCACTGATAGTTAATAAGCTCTTTTTCTGCTTGCGTTAAATGTTTCAAGCTGGCTTGAGTTTGCTCATTGGCTTTAGGCAGATAGATGCCACTAGACGCTTGAGATACTGCGGTTAAATTATTGTTTTCATCCAAGTGCCAACGTTTTACTTTACCGATATTGCCATTGGCATCCGCGTAGTCAATATAGATAATATTGTGACCTATCCCTTCTTGCTGCCCATTTTCGCCCACAGCTGGGGCTTGCTGCAAGGTCCAGTAACCATTAACCGAAGCGAGTAAAGGGGTATCAGGCTTACGAATTTGGTTCGCTTTCAAATTAGACTCAGGCAATACGTACTGGTTAATCGCCAATGCTAATATGACAAAAATAAAGGCCGGTTGTAATACCCAGCTGACAATACGAGTAATACTTAACCCTGCGGCCCTCATCACAATGAGCTCAGAATTGTTGGCCAACAAGCCCAGTCCCACCACAGCTCCTAATAAAGCACCTGTGGGAGTAAATTGCTCTAAAAAGTAGGGCGATTTGTAAAAAATATAGGTCAAGGCTTCAAAGTAGGTATAACTATCTGAGATGTCTTCTAACTCAGCCAAGTAAGCAAAGATTATCTGTAATGCCCACAGCCCTATCACCGCAAATAGCATGGCAAATAGGGCATTTTTTTTGACATAACGCGAGATAATCTGGCCAGATTTTACGCCATTTAACGTCGTCTTGGAGTCGCCAAACTTCATAAAACTCATGATCGGCCTCCATTATTAATAGTGTTGTTAGGATTAGAGGCCAGCTTGCGTTGACCCAGTCTAAAACGCACTCTGTGATGAATTCGACTCGCCCAGTTCAGATACAGTGCCAGTACCATAAAGCTGATAATAGCCAAAGGATAACTCCAAACTGTGAGAGAGCCTTTCGTCACTGAGTTTTTTAGAGAAATAATGACCAAGGCACAGCTGGCATAAATAATAATCGCCGGTAACAGCCTTAACCAACGTCCCTGTCTAGGCCGAACTTGGGCTAGAGGGACCGCCAACATCGGTGCCAAAATAATCAACCAAGGTAAAGATAAGCGATAGCCTAGCTCTGCTTGAGCCGCTATGATTTGTTGTTGATCTGGCTTTTGAGGAGTCGCTGGTGCTGCCTTGCTAGAGTCTGCATTTAAGTTAATGACTGGCGCTGCTTTACCGGTAGCGGCTTGCCACAATACTGGCAAAGTTTGAGTGGCGACATTCTCATCGGTGATGATGTCTTTTGGGGGCTGATTGATACTGATTCGATAGCGCTCAAAACTGACTTGGTTATACACCAAACTATCTGCTCCCACCTCATAACGTCGGCCTTGGAATAAGTCCAATTGGGTGGTGTCCGCTTGATCATTACCCATGACTTGTACGGCCCGTTTTGCCAGCACAATCACATCCCGCTCAGCTTGACTGGCATCGGTTGCCTCTTTCATAGCTGCTGAGGCAACCGGCTTGGTCAATTCAGTGATGGCTCTATCTGCTTTAGGAGATAAAGCCGGGGCTTGTTGGGTAGCCTCTGTCTCATCGGTAGCGGTTTGGCTCGTGGCAGGCTTGGCAGGTTTTTCTTCCTCATTTTTATTACTGGTTTGTACCAGTATCACATCTTGTAACTCAGTACGGTCATCATTCATGCTACCCACATATAAATGGTAGTCATCACTGCTAATAAAAGACTGTGGCCGAATCAGATCAAAGGCACTATTTAAAGACTGCTGCTGCCAGATATTGTCTGAATTTCTAACCCCCCAAGGTTTGCCATATAAAGACAGGCCTGCCTCCAACACAAACAATAATAAAATAAAGGGAATCATCAATCTGGCCAAGCGGCCCCTCGAGATACCGCTACTATTTAACACCGCCATCTCTTGGTCCACATATAGCCGACCGAATACCAGCATCAACCCAATAAAAAAGGACAAAGGCAGGACCAGCTCTAAGAAGTAAGGCAGGTTATAGCCAATAATGGCAAACAACAAACCCACATCAAGTCGCCCTTCAGCAGCAATACCAAAGTAGCGGATCATTCTTCCGCCCAGCAGTAATACTACCAAAAACCCCAACACCAAGGCGGTCGTTGAGGCAACTTGTCGGGTCATGTATCGGCGTAAAATCACAGGCAAACTCAAATTATATTAGAGGAATGAAATAACGGCTTAATCCCTTTGTGCAGCCTTAAATAAGACAGCTATACCTAAAGGGGCGTGTTATGACCAGCATTATTTCAGCAAATCATAAAGGATTATGCTAGAAATTAGGAAACATATTAGTCTTCATTAACAAAGCACATACATCAAAGGGTCATAGCGTATCGTTTGGCAATAAAACACTGACAACCAAGGCTTATTATAATAGTAAGATCCATAGTGAGGGTAGTGGCATTAATCGCTAAGCTCAAGTATAGACCAAATCCAGAAAACTGACTTTAAGTGGTCAGTGGACTGTAAAGCTTTAGACTTTAAGTAATTCAAATCTTTAGACTTTAAGTAAACTGCACAAAGTTAGAAACACACTGTCTATCCTAGCATGATTCTGACATTTTTAGAGTGGCAATATTTGCCTATCTGCCCATAATCTAGGGCAATATGTTAGACTATGCTATAGGCTCAATACCTATAGCGTGAGCCAGATTAACAGCCATTCCAGTTAGCCATTATTGGTTGATAGCCTTAATAAATTTAGAATTAAAATAACAGTAACACTTAGGGGCATGGCTAATGCTGCTTACACCAAAGCACTTTTTACACCAAAGCACTTTGTAAAGCCCTGAGTCACTGTCAAAACACACTATAAAAACAAACTCATCACATAACACATAGGAATGATTATGAGCTTAACACTTTCAGTATCTAAAACTTTACCAAAGCTTGCCTCAAAAAAACGACTAAAAAAAGCACCCGATAACAACGATATCCAAAGCCACTGCTTGGCCGTGTTGGTAGATGATCAAGCCAACCTAATAGGCAGCTTCAAAGGCTTGGAAGCCTATCAACAACGTATCGAAGATTTAATCGCTGTCTCTGATTTCAGTGGTAAGCTTGGCGAAACGGTAGCAGACTTTGCTCTAGCAGCCGATGCCAAAAAAGCGCCATTACAACTTCTATTAGTAGGTATAGGTAAGCCTGAGAAAATCAACTCAAGCTCTATGCAAAAGATTGCCACAGCGCTTTATAACAATAGCCACAAACGTGTCACTAACCTAGCAGTGGCTATCGGTGATGACCTATCTGATGAAAGCTTACAACAGTTGGCCTTAGAGTTATTAAACGCCAGCTACCGCTTTGACAAGTATAAGTCTGAAACCACTGAGCCAAAACTGGCCGAAGTTACCTTGGTTTCAACCAGCGTCTCACAAGAAACCATCGACTATGTAGCAGCGGTACACAGTGGTCAATCCTTAGCACGCAATGTGGCCAATGAGCCAGGCAATATTTGCTTCCCAGTATATATGGCTGACCAAGCCAAAGAGCTGGCCAAAGCTTATCCTGACCTATTGAAAGTAACGGTATTGGGCGAAAAAGAGATGGAAGAGCTGGGCATGAACTGCTTCTTGTCAGTGTCTCGCGGCTCTGCACGTGAAGGTCAATTGGTTATCCTTGAATATCAAGGCCAAAAGCAAGCCATTACCAACTCAAGCTTCGCTGATACCTTAGCCAACAACATCAAAGCTGTGGCCGATAAAC
>JAHHUJ010000146.1 GCA_020024075.1 Psychrobacter sp. | reverse complement strand
GCATTGTTTTTGGCAAGCTCAGCTTGGTTTAAGATTTGAGTGATAAACAAAGCGTCTTGACCCTCTTCAAGCTCTAAGGTCACCTCTGGTAAATCCACAGGCAGCTCACCATCAGCTAAGACGTTACCTGCTGATTTGTGGGCATTAGCTGCCGCTTCTGCTCCGTGAAAACGCTCAATAAGCTCTTCAGCTAAGATACGCTTGATCTCTTGTGGGTTACGTCCCTCTTCCATCTCTTTCATTAGCGCATTCACCTCTTCCATAGGCTTGAAGCTTAGGAATTCGTAATAACGCTGAATGAGATCATCTGGCATAGACAGTAGCTTTTGGTACATGGTGCCTGGCGCATCATCTACACCCACATAGTTACCTAGCGACTTCGACATTTTATTCACACCATCTAAGCCCTCTAGGATAGGCACTGTGATACACACTTGCGCTTCATGACCATAACGTCCTTGAAGCGTACGGCCCATCAACAGGTTAAAAGTTTGGTCAGTACCGCCCATCTCAACGTCAGCCTCAAGAGCAATTGAGTCATAGCCTTGTACCAAAGGATATAAGAATTCGTGAATGGCAATTGGAGTTTGTGAAGCATAGCGCTTCGCAAAATCATCACGCTCAAGCATACGCGAGACAGTAAGCTGGCTTGCCAACTGAATCATGTCACCAGCACTCATCTCATTGAACCACTGCGAGTTAAATACCACCTTGGTTTTGTCTTTATCTAAGATTTTAAATACTTGCTCAGCATAAGTTTTGGCATTCGCCAGCACTTGCTCATCGGTTAGCGGTGGACGTGTGGCGTTTTTGCCAGAAGGGTCGCCAATCTTAGCGGTATAGTCACCGATTAAGAAATAGATCTCATGGCCTAAGTCTTGGAAATGCTTTAATTTATTGATTAGAACTGTGTGGCCTAAGTGTAGGTCAGGAGCGGTGGGGTCAAAACCTGCTTTAATTTTTAATGGGCGACCCAACTTTAGCTTAGCAACCAAATCTTCTTCTGAATAAATCTCATGAGTACCACGTTTAATAATGGCCAGTTGCTCTTCTATACTTAAATTATTAGTTGATTGTTCTGACGTCGCTTGGCTCATATCTGCCTCAATTATTTTGTGATGAATGAATAAGAAATAACAGTCTAATCAGGACTATGTTAATGAGTCTAAAAAAGGAATGCTAGGATTTTAATGAAGAATGCCACAAAAAGCTATTTTAACGGGATTTTTATAGCTTTTTTTGATAAATTTTTATCCAATTCAGGCCCTAAAGCCTATTTGAGATTTGATAAAAAGCTTATCTAAGCGCCTTTTGTTATAATAAGTAAAACACTGCTTTACAGCAGCCTACTCTTTTTTATTGCAACCAATGCAGCAGGCCTATGACACATACCGAACTACCCTCCAATGATAACACTTTAGAAGACTTACAAAACTTGGAGTCTGCTTTATCTGAGACTCTGTTTGACAGTTTTGACACCGGCTACTATATCGGCATGATGTCAGGAACTAGTCTTGATGGGATGGATGCGGTAATCTGCCAATTTGATGACTCAAATAACGATAAAATCGTCGCTACGCATACTAAGCAATTCCCAGAGCACCTACGCGATACTCTATTGGCATTATGCCAGCCCAATGGCATCACCAATCTAGCCCACCCTGTAAAAAATACCATTTTAGAACAACAACCTCAAAGTGAGCTGGAATGGTTTGGCTGGGCAAGCCGCGAATATGCCGAATTTGCCAGTACAGTCGTCAACGAATTACTTAAAAAGTCAGGCATTGCTGCTGATGCCATTTTAGCCATTGGCTGTCATGGTCAAACCGTGCGTCATCGTCCAAATCTAGGCTTTAGCTTGCAGCTGGTAGACCCAAATATTATCGCTGAGCGTACTGGTATCAGTGTGGTTAGCGACTTTCGTCGTAGAGATATGGCCGTTGGGGGTCAAGGCGCTCCTTTAGCACCAGCTTTTCATTTGGCACAATTTGCTGACCCAACACAGTGTGATAAAGACCTAATTGTGGTTAATCTAGGCGGTATTGCTAATATTACCGTTCTACCGAGCAATCAAGCCGACCAAGTCATTGGCTACGACACAGGGCCGGCAAACATTTTGCTAGATGCTTGGTATCAGAGCCATCATCTTGACTCTGCCACACTTTATGATGACGCAGGCCAGTGGGCACAGTCGGGGACAGTCAATAAAGAGCTATTAGCCCAGCTTATGGCTCATCCCTACTTTAGTCAAAGTGCGCCCAAAAGCACAGGCCGAGAAGAGTTCAACTTAGACTGGCTGACCCAGCAGATTGAGCAGTTCAGCGCAGAAACCGAGCAAAACGTTGATGCCGCTTCAGTACAGGCCACCTTGACTCAATTAACCGCTCAAAGCTTGTGTGATGCCATTCAAGCTGAGTCTGATCGCTTAAGTCTCAAACCGGGCAATATCATTGTGTGTGGCGGCGGTGCTTATAACCCCAATTTAATCAACCACATTGCGCAGCAGTTGCCAAAATGGCAAGTGGCCACAAGCCAAGAGTTTGGCATAGCCGCTACTTGGGTAGAAGCTATGGCGTTTGCTTGGCTGGCACGTCAGACCATTATTGGCGAGCCGGGTAACTTGCCCGCCGTCACTGGTGCATCTAAGGCTGTGGTATTGGGTCAGGTTTGTTTTGCCTAGCCAAAGCTATAAACACAGATGGCTTTAATCACAGACAGCCTCAAACAGCGTGTAATGCCAGTAGTTTTAAGCCAAAGACTGTACCCATTGCACAATCTGATTGCTCGGCAGTGCTCCTGACTGTCGGGCAATTTCTTTACCGCCTTTAAAAGCTACCACGGTCGGCAAGCTACGAATGCCGTAAGGTGCTGCCGCTTGCTCAAACTTATCAGTCTGTAGCTTAGCAAACACCACATTTGGCAACTGCTTGGCGGCTTGCTCAAATTGTGGCGCCATCATATGACACGGCTGACACCAGCTTGCCCAAAAATCTACAATGGTTAACACCTCATTTTTTTGAATGGTTTTATGGGCAGTTTGACCAGTTAATACCACAGGTTCTGCTGTCAATAAAGGGCTTTGACACTTACCACATACCGGACTTTGGTTCAGACGTTCAGCAGGGATTCTATTGGTTGCCGCACACTTAGGGCAAACCAGATGTAATGACTGTGAGTTACTCATAATTTTATACCTTTAGAATTATCATAAAAATTACTATAAACAGACGGTTTAGAGATAGACTTTAATACCCTAGTGTAGCCCAAATCAAATACACTTAGCCTATACAAATAGTCAATCTTTCTTCTGTAATTTGTTATATTATACAATTATATATATTGATACTTAGAGCTGGATTTCAATAGGCCAAGTCTATGCAATTATAATCATCAGTAGCTCCAGTTAACCGGTCTTTAATGCGAGGCTATCGTGGCGGAAAAACAAACATCAGCTAATCGTCTTGAAAGCAGAAGCTGGCTTGCTAAGCTAATCCCAGAGTGGATATCGACTTATGATACCTCTCGCCTACCCGCCGATATCATTGCAGGATTGGTGGTCGGTATCTTAGTTATCCCTCAAAGTTTGGGCTACGCAGTATTGGCAGGCCTGCCCCCCGTTTATGGTATCTATGCTTCCATCATACCGGTGCTGGTTTATGCCTGGGTTGGCTCAAGTAATATACAAGCCATTGGCGCTGTGGCCATCACAGCCATTATGACTGCCAGTAGCTTACATGGCTTAGCCATAGAAGGTAGTGTGCAATACGCGATGCTAGCCAGCTTACTGGCACTAATGATGGGCGCTATACTTTGGCTCGCGGGCAAACTCAAACTTGGCTGGATTATGCAGTTCATTAGCCGCGGCGTATCTGCAGCCTTCGTTAGCGGTGCCGCGGTATTAATATTTGTTAGCCAATTAAAATATATGACCAATATTGCGGTTAGTGGCAACACTTTACCAGGCTATGCCGCAAGCTTATTGACTCAATTAACTACTTTTCACTTGCCTACTTTTATCATCGGCAGCGTTAGTTTTATTTTATTTATGCTAAACCGTTATGCCAGTCACCTGCTCTGGCAGTCTTGGTTACCCTCTGCACAAGCCAAATGGGTAGGACGCTTATTTCCCTTAATAGTGGTCATAGTTGCCATTACCTTGAGCCATTTTGGTCATTGGTCCAACCAAGGTGTTCGCATTATCGGTGAAATCCCCTCTGGGTTGCCAATGCTAGCTGTGCCCAAGTTTGACTCCCTGTCTCAGGTCGCCACTTTATTACCTACCGCAGGGTTAATGGCCTTAATTGTGTTTGTCTCTAGTAGCTCGGTTGCCAGTACTTATGCTCGTATGCGAGGTGAGAAATTTGATGCCAACAAAGAACTCCAAGGGCTGGGCCTTGCCAATATAGCTGGAGGCTTTAGCCAAAGCTTTCCGGTAGCTGGTGGCTTCTCACGTACCGCTATCAATGCTGACTCAGGCGCTAAGACCCCTTTGGCTAGCATTATTACTGTGATTGTTATGGTGGCCGCTTTACTGGTATTAGGCGACATAATCGCTCCCCTCCCTTATGCGCTTTTGGGGGCAATGATTATGGCCTCTATTATTAGCTTAATTGATGTAGAGACCTTCAAGACAGCATTAAAGACAGATCACTTAGATGCCTTAAGCTTTGCAGCCACCTTCCTAGGAGTGCTGTTATTTGGTCTTAATGTGGGTTTGGTAATCGGTATCATTGTGTCTTTTGCAGGTCTTATCTGGCAGTCAAGCCAGCCGCATATTGCAGTGGTAGGGCGACTCGAGGGCACAGAACATTTTCGCAACATTCACCGTCATAATGTGATTACCTATGACAATCTGTTAATTATGCGGATCGATGAGAGTCTTTTTTTTGGAAATAGTGAGTCAGTTTATACTCAGATCAAAGAGGCCCTTAACCAGCACCCTAAAGCCTGTGAACTGGTACTAATTATGTCCTCGGTGAACCACATTGACCTTACCGCTCAAGAGATGCTCATTACCCTAAACCGTGAACTTAAAGCTGCCGATAAGCGTTTGCATTACAGTTTTATCAAAGGCCCCGTCATGGACATTATTGAGCAAACCCCTGTCATTACTGAGCTTTCTGGGCGTGTCTTTTTGAGCACCATGCAAGCGATTACCTTATTAACAGATGATGACCCACATAACGATACTTATCCCACGATACAAAAAAGAGAATTTGAATAATCCAATATAGAAATACAGTTCAAATAAAATATGCCTACAATAAAAAATAGGGGCTGAGCTTAAAATGTTAAAATCAGGCTCACCAAATTCACATAATTTATTCAGCGGGCAAAAATTAATACCATGAGCGACTCTTTAACCATTTATAAGCAAATTTATCCTGTTCAATGCCTAAAGCTTTCTGAAATGGGCTACCGTTCAATTATAAACGTTCGTCCTGATAACGAGGTGGAGAACCAACCTTCGAGCCAGACACTAAGCTCAGCTGCAGAGCAAGCCAACTTGAATTACTGCCATATCCCTTATGATGAAGAGCGCTTAAGCTGTCACACAGTTGCGATGTTTGCTGAGCAATACCATAAGTTACCCAAACCCATTATGCTATTTTGTGGTTCAGGAGCACGAGCTAAGTTGCTGTATCAAAGTGCCTTGATGC
>JAHHUJ010000145.1 GCA_020024075.1 Psychrobacter sp. | reverse complement strand
TTAAATATTTGAGGTTTGTTGTTTTGAAATTATTCAGATTATTTTGAAGTTATTCAGGAGAATTTTATGAGCTTACTAGGGAATTTAGTTACTCAAGTAGCCCGTCAGGCACTAGAATCACAAGGTACAAGCCGTAGCTCTAATCAGAGTACCCAATCTGCTTCTACTGGAGGATTAGGTGATATTTTAGGTAGTGTCCTAGGTGGCAATACTTCAGCCCAAGCCAATACTCAGGCCCAAAGCAATGGTTTTGGCCTTGATGATATTATTGGTGGAATGCTAGGCGGTCAGATGGGTGGCCAAACAAGTGGTGCTGGTGGTTTGGGCAGTATCTTAGGTAGCGTATTAGGCGGAGGCCAAGCCAGTAGAGGGGCTCAAGCAGGTAATAGTAAAGCTATGTTGGTCGCTGCCCTGATGCCCATTGCCCTAAATTGGATTCAACGCAATGGGGGCTTGTCTGGTGCATTAAATAAAGTTAAAGATATGGGTTTTGGTAATGAAGTTCAATCGTGGATGAGTACGCAGCAGCAAAACCAAAATCTGGACCCCAATCAAATTAACAAGCTATTTGATCAGCAAGAAATTAAGCAGGTATGTCAGCAGACAGGAGCTGATGAGACAGAGGTATGCCAAGGCTTAGCTGAGCTGTTGCCAGAGATTGTTAATCAGCTTACTCCAAGTGGTGACTTAGCAAAAGAGCAACAAGCCAATAGTGAAATTAATGAGATTCTAAGTCAAATCTCGGCCTCTTTACCCAAGTAGCTTATACTCAACTAATTTTTACTCAAATAACTATTTTTACTTCTACTCAAATAATGTTACTTCTACCCAAATAACTAAAGCTTAACTCATCGCTTATCGACAGTTAGCTTAGATTGGTTAAGCGCTATTCTCAGCGAAAAAAGTCAATAACTATCAGAACCAGATTGCTTTTATTAGCAGGTCTGGTTTTTTTATTGTTACTGTTATGTGAATTTTAAATGAGAATGGACAAAATGGCCCAACTACTGATTTATCAAAGGGATTGCTAGTGGTATGATAAGCTGTCTATTTTTTACATTTGCACATCCGCATTAGATACACGTTGCACTTCAGCTTTTAAAGAGGCCCTCATGTTTTTGGCAATCGATACCGTTTTTGACCAATGTTCAGTAGCCGTAGTTAATACAGAGCTACAGATACTTAGTTGTCATACTGAACCTGGCAAACGAGAACAGACTCAACTTATCTTGCCAATGATTGATGCTGCTTTAGATGAAGCAGGGGTTAAGCTTGCTGATATAACGGCTTTAATCTTTAATCGTGGGCCAGGTCCTTTTAGTGGGATTAGAATTAATACCGCTGTGGTGCAAGCTTTATCGGTAGCTCATGACCTACCTTGTGTCGGTGTATCAAGCTTGAGGGCAATAGCTCAAGCAGCTTTTGATGATCAAGGACTGCAGCAAGTTTATGCAGCGTTTGATGCCCGTATGAAGCAGGTTTATTTTGCTCAATATCAGTTGGACCCTGCCTCACAAGTAATGAGGCTAACTGAGGGCGCAAATGAGCAACTGCTAGACTATGATCAAAGCACTGAGCTTGCTTGGCCCATAGTTGGCAATGGGGCTGAATTATTAACGGCTCAGCAACATCAGCCCCTCTATGCTGGCATTCAACCCGATGCGGTTACGTTAGCTAAGCTTGGCATCGTACAGTATTTACAGCAGGGCGGTGTACCTGCAGAGCAGGCTCTACCCGTATATTTACGCAATGATGCGTGGAAAACCTTGAAAGAGCAGGGTAAAGCTTAAGTATTGGCAGCTTGCTGTCAGCCGAGCGCTATATTAGTTAAAACCATTCATTTAATATTATTTAATCTTAATACAGAGAGACTTTACTTTGGATCTGTTACTCATTTTTAAAGCAATAATCATGGGTATTGTAGAGGGTATTACTGAGTTTTTGCCCATATCCAGTACCGGTTATTTAATTTTATCTGCAGACCTTATGGGTTTTTGGACCAAAGAAAAAGCAGACTTATTTATTGTGGTTATTCAGCTGGGCGCTATCTTGGCTGTGGTCTATGAATACTGGGGACGCCTATGGCATGCCTTAATGGGCTTGATAACGGGTAAATCAGAGGGCCCAAACGCCCTAAGAAATCCTCGTCAGTTGGGATTGAGTCTTATTGTGGCTACCATCCCCGTGATGATTGTTGGCTTTACGATGGCTGATCAAATTAAGCAGTATTTGTTCAACCCCTATACGGTTGCCATTATGCTGATCTTGGGTGGTCTACTGATCTTCTATGTTGAGCGTAAGCCGATACCGATTGTGGCAGAAGAAGCAGAGGATGTGAGCTTTAAACATGCGTTAATGATAGGACTGTTTCAGTGTTTAGCGCTTATTCCAGGCACCTCACGCTCAGGATCAACTATTATCGGTGCGCTGTGGCTAGGGGTCTCTCGTAAAGCGGCAGCTGAGTTTTCATTCTTCTTAGGTATTCCGGTCATCATTGGTGCTGGCTTGTTGGATCTAGCTAAGCACATAGATGTGTTATCTAGCTCCGAGGATTGGCTAGTATTGGCGGTGGGCATAGTAGTGTCATTTATCATTGCCCTGCTATGTATTCGTTGGTTGGTGGACTGGGTGAGTCGTCGTGACTTTACTATCTTTGCTTGGCTCAGAATTATCACTGGTATCATGGTGCTGTTAGTGGCTTGGATTTTTGGTTATACCATCCAAGGCTAAAGCCAAGGATTAAGCTAAAGCCACTAATACAGACTGATATATTCGATGCAGTAGATGTAGATAAGGTTACGATAATAAGATGAGTCATACGCCGGATGTCACTAATGTCCCGATAGTCCATTCAGCAGCTGTATCCGCTGAGGCAGTCCCTGTTATACAAAGATTACAGCAGTTGATTGAAGCGGCCGATTTGCCGTTAGCATTACAAGTGATAGTCGCCGAGCAGAAGCTGAGCCAAAAAGTACGCCAGCAGCTCAGTGATCAGTATCAGACTCCGCTATTTATTATTGATAATAAACTGCAACTGTCACTGTTAACCCATCAGATTAGTGTGGCTCCAGATTGGAAGAGCTTACAGCGCCGAGTGGTGAGTGCAGGTCGAAAGTCAGAGATACTGCTTCAGGCTTGCAAGCTTACCGATAAAAGCCAAGTGCTTGATGCTACCGCAGGCTTTGGTCATGATAGCTTGATCCTCGCCAGTACTGGAGCGCAAGTGACTCTGTTAGAGCGCAATCCTTTAATGGCGTTGCTGCTGATGTATGAGCAGCAGCTGATGTCACAGCAAGCCAATTGGCAAAAGTTAATGGCTAGGCTAAAGGTAGTGTGTGCTGACTCTGCTCAGTTTATGGAAGCTTTGGCTTTTGCCAGTCAAAAAGAGCAAGCGTTAAGTGCTTCAGGCTATGATGTGGTTTATTTGGATCCTATGTTCCCTGAGAACAGCTATGAAAATACAGCGACAGGTAAGGGAGCCAAAGTAGGTAAGCATATGCAGGCTTTACATCACATCGCCCAGACACCAGATCTTGCGGAAGAGCAAAAGCTATTAGACCTAGCTTTAAATACAGTTGTGCTAGGCGGCCGAGTGGTGGTGAAGAGACCGGCAGCCGCCCCGTTATTTGCACAAGCTAGCCCAGATGAAAGCTGGCACAATGATGTACTGCGATTTGATGCTTATTTTAATCCAGCCTAAACCTAGCACTAGCATAATCAAAATTCAGTATAAATAGTCTATATGGTAGATTAGTGATTTATAGTGGCTAGAGTCTTATAAAGCTGCTAAGCCATAAGCTTTTTGATACTGCAAACCAACTTATTAGGACTTACTAAAATTAGGTATAAATGATAAGCTAACTGAAATTAAACGCTCTTTACGAGTAACTCTGACATAAGTAACTTTGACTCGATCATGACTCAATCATCATTACAGCCGAATAAAGAAGCCAGTATTTTTAACCTACCAAACAATTTAACCATGGCTCGTATCGCTATGATTCCCTTGTTTGTAGCCATTGCCTACTGGCCCCCTGCGCTAGGCATTGGGGTTCCGATGATTTCGGACAATGCCATTGCTAACATCGGCATGAATATGGATGCTTTTAGCGATAGTATGTTTCGGCATCTGTTGTTGACGTTGTTATTTGTTTTGGCTGCTATTACCGATTGGTTGGATGGTTATCTGGCCCGTAAGATGAATATTGTCTCTGCATTTGGTCGATTTTTGGATCCTGTTGCAGATAAGCTTATGGTCGCCGTCGCATTGATTGTGTTGGTTCAATGGCATCCAAATATTATTATGTCGATTGCTGCCATTGTGATTATCTCACGTGAAATTGCGGTTTCTGCCATACGAGAGTGGATGGCGGAGTTAGGAGCTCGTACTAGCGTGGCTGTGTCTTATGTAGGCAAACTAAAAACCACTTTTCAGATGGTGGCCATCACTGTTTTATTATTGAATATTGAGTCTTTACAAACGATAGGCTATATTCTAATGGTTGCTGCTGTAGTGCTGACCTTGTGGTCAATGATGATCTATATGAGAGCTGCCTGGCCTTATCTAAAACAGAACTAACTTAACAAAATTGAATAGCTAATAAAAACGCCCTAACTTTGATATGAAGTGAACCCCATAAGTTGGACACAATTTATGGGGCGTTTTTTATTTTGTAGTGGTTTATCAAAACTGTTAAAAAAATATTTTTAGTTGGCAAAAGCAAGCTAAAGATAGTGGTTCTATGCCACGTTTGAGTCAACTTCTTGCTATAATAGCGGCTAATTAAATCGGCTTAGTGCTCGATTGGGTGGTTATCCCTCCAAAAGTAACCAAATAAGTGTGACATCGAACATTTTTGTGTCGTCTCACTTTTAAATAATATCGAAGTTTATTTTTTTAATACTTTTCTTCCCACTTAGATACTGCGGAAATTGCCTTATGATGACCCTCGCTGGACACCGTTTTTTAACCGAGTTTAAAACCAATCAACTGATTGAGCAGTTAAATAGCCAAACGGCATTAAAAGTGACTGGCATTGACACTCAACAAGTGTATGTCTTGTCGCGTGACCTTAACGATGCAGAGCGTAAAAAGGCCTTAGATTTATTAAATCAAGGCGAGGAAGTAGACCAAATTACCGCTACCCAAGGGCAGTGCCAAGTTATTGTTAGTCCTAGATTTGGTACGATTTCGCCTTGGTCTAGTAAGGCAACAGATATCTTTAATAACTGTGAGCTTGATGTTGAGCGTGTTGAGCGTGTCATCGTTTTTATCTTAACCGGTGATAATCTGCCTGCGAAGTTACCAAAAGAAGCTGAGCAAATTTTGCATGACCGCATGACTCAAAGCTTGGTTTATGACTTCAGTAAGCTAGAGCAATTATTTGATGATCACAGCCCAGCTCGTCTAAATCATATTGACGTGATTGGTGAAGGGCGTGCGGCATTGGAGGCGGCCAACCAAGAGTTTGGCTTTGCGCTATCTAGTGAAGATATCGATTATTTGATGGACGCCTACGTTGATGAATTAAAGCGTAACCCAACTGACGTAGAGCTGATGATGTTTGCTCAGGCCAACTCAGAGCATTGCCGTCACAAAATCTTCAACTCAGAGTGGACCATTGATGGCGAGGTACAGCCAAAATCATTGTTTAAAATGATTCGCAACACGCATGAGAAAAACCCGCAAGGTATCTTATCGGCTTATAAAGACAATGCTGCGGTAATGGAAGGCTTTGAAGCT
>JAHHUJ010000144.1 GCA_020024075.1 Psychrobacter sp. | reverse complement strand
CGCCTAGGTGTGAATCTTCATCGTCACCGATTGGTGTTTCCATAGATATGGGCTCTTTGGCAATTTTCAAGACTTTACGAACTTTGCCTTCGTCCATCTCTAAACGTTCGCCTAATTCCTCAGGAGTTGGTTCACGGCCCATCTCTTGTAGTAACTGACGTGACACACGGTTTATTTTGTTGATGGTTTCAATCATATGCACTGGGATACGAATAGTACGAGCTTGGTCAGCGATTGAACGGGTAATGGCCTGACGAATCCACCAAGTAGCATATGTTGAGAACTTATAACCACGGCGGTATTCAAATTTATCTACCGCTTTCATCAAACCAATGTTACCTTCTTGAATTAAGTCCAAGAACTGTAAACCACGGTTGGTGTATTTTTTGGCAATAGAGATTACTAGACGCAAGTTGGCTTCAACCATTTCTTTTTTGGCACGGCGAGCTTTTGCTTCCCCAATGGCCATACGGCGAGCAACTTCTTTCATCTCTTTGATTTGCATATCTAGTTTATTTTCATGGTCTTTGATACGGCGCTGTAATACCACCACATCATCCACCACTTTAGCTAAGCTATCAGCAAACTTAGGATTGCCTTTTAGACGATCGGTTAGCCAGTCAACGTTGGTTTCGTTGCTTGGGAAGGTCTTACGGAATTCTGCACGTGGCATTTTGCCGCGGCGAATAACCAAACGCATGATTTGACGCTCTTGCTTACGCACATCATCATAAACATCGTGCATGATGGCCATAACGTTATCAGACATACGGTTATTCAGCTTCAATAGCATAAAGCGATCGGCCATTTTGGCATAGGCCTCTTCAGCTTGTGGGCTACCACGGCCATACTCTTCTAAAGCCTGCTTAGCAGTAGCAAATAGCTCACGAATCTCTTCGACACGCTGACGCACTAGCTCTGGGTCTAAGCCGCCAGCCTCTTCTGCTTCTTCTTCCTCTTCATCCTCTTCTTCGTCTTCATCATCCACATCTTTCGCTTTTGATTTGGTGGTGATGACCGGTACTTTTTCTTCGTCTTCTTCAACAGGCTCAAGCTCTTCTGGGTCTAAAAAGCCAGTGATAACGTCAGAAAGCTTCTTCTCACCAGCTTCAACCAGATCATATTCATCAAGAATGAATTGTACAGTGCCCGGCCAGTAAGCCATAGCGTGCTGCACATCACGGATACCTTCTTCGATACGTTTAGCGATAACGATCTCGCCTTCACGAGTCAATAAGTCAACGGTACCCATCTCACGCATATACATACGTACAGGGTCAGTGGTACGGCCAGGTTCCGTCTCTACAGCGGCTAATACAGCGGCGGCTTCATCAGTGGCCATTTCATCATCATTGGCCCCATCGTTCATCAAGATATCATCAGCATCTGGTGCTGATTCAAAAATTTTGATACCAACATCCGTAAGCATTTGAACGATGTCTTCAATTTGGTCGCTTTCGGTAATTGAGGCGGGAAGTTGGTCGTTCACCTCAGCATAAGTCAAATAGCCTTGCTCTTTACCCATTTGGATTAAGGTGGCTAGTTGAGAGGTAGATTGAGAGGCTGCCTTATCGGTCATAATATCTCGCTTGCAATAGAAGATGTGGGTTAAAGGTAGAGTGGGGGTGCATTTGGTTTCAGTTGGCCAGATTGTTGTCTTATTATTGTAGTTTTTGCATAAGCTATTTAACGGTATGTTGAGCAATCAAATCTGTAGCCAAAGAATAAAAGATTTTAGTCCGATATTATAACATAATATCCAAATCAGCACCGCAAATACGACCATCAGTGATAAAAATTAAGGCTGATATTGTTCAGTATTTGCTTAGGTACTACCCAGTGATATTAATGATATGGGGGTATTCCCCATTTTTTAAAGCCTTGGGGCCTATTGTTTGTATAA
Organism: Psychrobacter sp.; assembly: GCA_020024075.1. GTDB lineage: Bacteria > Pseudomonadota > Gammaproteobacteria > Pseudomonadales > Moraxellaceae > Psychrobacter. The sequence goes on along the minus strand of JAHHUJ010000144.1, from coordinate 3,850 downwards.
ACAACAGCTTAGTAAGGTCGTATAAAGTAAAAGTATAAAGCAAAATAAGCCACTTTACGCCATCTTACTCGACTGCTCAGCCTGTTGCTGCTTGGACCAATTCAGTAAGGTCTGGCGCTGGCGATTTAGATAAGAGGTGATAACAATACTCTTAGATTGTGACATTTGCTTGGACAAGGCTTGTAGCATGAGCTGTACCAACAAATCATCGACCAGCTCGTCGACATCGATGATGCCGCGCTTATTCAAATTGGACCAAAAAGCAAACCAACGTTTGGCCAGTGTCTGCTGTATATTAGCTGGTAGATTGGCTAGGATAAAATGGGCAGCGGCGTTGGTATCTTTGGGCAGATGAGGCGCTAACGTGTTTATGGTCGCAGTAAGCTGCACCAAGCTTGGACTATCAAAATCTTGCCAACTTGGTAGAGGTGGTGCTTGGACAGACGCTTTGGCAGAAGCAGCTGGGATGGGGAGCTTAACAGGTGCTTCGGATGAGGCTTTATTAGCATCATCAGTCTGTTTAGTTTTCTGTGTTGAGCGTTGTTGATACAGTTTGATATCTGCCACGCCAGACTCTTGCCATATGCGTGCGATGGGGTCTTCTTGCATTAAATTTGGTGAAAACAACAAGCACAGCTCAAGCATACGACTGACTGTCATGTCGCTATCAAAGTCTAATAACACATCATGAGCTGAACTCTTTTGACCTTTTCGGCCGCCCAGTTTTTGATAAATGTCATTATTAAGTAGATACTTAAAGCTTGAGCCTTTGGGCAAGTTGTTGGTCAACTGTCTCACTTGAGACATTAGTTTGGCTTTGCCCTCAGCCAAGCTTAAGTCATATCTCTCACTTAAGTAGGCAAAAATATATTGCGACAAAGGCATGGCGTTTTTGATTTGCTCGCGCATGGCATCGACCCCTTGCAGGGCAACATAAGTATCGGGATCATGCCCACCGGGTAATGTCAAAAAGCGCAGCTCCTTGTCATCACTAAGTACCGGCAATGCGACTTCTAGGGTACGCCATGCCGCTTTTTGACCCGCATTATCACCATCAAAGCATAAAGTTAGGGTGGGATTTAATTGTAATAAACGCGAGATTTGGCTTTCATTAATGGCCGTTCCCATTGAAGCTACCGCGCCGTAGATGCCGGCTTGGTATAGTGCAATGACATCCATGTAGCCCTCGACCACTATCCAGTCATTTGCTCTATGCTGCCTAGACTCATAATAGCCATATAGTACGTGCTGCTTATGGAATATAGGGGAGTCACTAGAGTTGATGTATTTGGGGTTGACTTCATTGTCCAAGGCGCGTCCGGCAAAGGCTATTACCCTGCCTTGATTGTCTCGGATTGGGAAAATAACGCGGTCACGTAGCAAGTCATAATCACGCCCTTTTTCAGAGTTACGCACCAATCCTAAAGCTTTTAGACCCTCTATATCTCGAGGGAAAGCTTGCTCTAAATGCTGCCAACCACTTGGGGCATAGCCTAATTTAAACTCTTCAATGATGTTGTCAGTTAGACCTCGCTCTTTAAAATAAGCCATGGCTCGCGAGTTGTTATGTAGGTTGCTTTGATAAAATTCACTAACACTCACCAACAAGTCATACAGGTCACCTTCTTGGTTGTCTTGAGGTTGACTGTTTTGAGGCTGACTGTAGGGAGCACCGGACTGATAATCAGGGGCACCCATGCTAGGGTCAAAAGGGGCAACGTCTTCAGGGTAGAAGCCTGAGTTCCAATCAGATGGGGGCGCAGAGTTATAATAGCTGGCCTCATCAAAGTAGCCAGCACTGTCATCAGAGACAGGGGCTGACTCAAAAGTGTTATTGTTGCCACTTAAATTGCCTGAGCTGCTGGTACTTACTATAGAAGCGTCTTGGGGCTGTGTGCTTGGTGGTGGTGGCGCGCTTTTTTTGGGCGCTCTTTTATAACGTAAGTTTTTGTTATCTTCTTTGGGTATCTCAATCCCTGTCTGACGTGACAGCTCTTGAACCGCCTCCATAAAGGTTTGGTTTTCATAGTCACGTAAAAAGCTTATGGCATTACCACTTACGCCGCAACCAAAGCAGTTATAGACGTTTTTTTGGGGATTGACATAAAAGGAGGGGGTTTTTTCACCGTGAAAAGGGCAATTACCTTTAAATTCTTTTCCGGCACGTTTTAAGGTGGTGTGCTTACCAATAATCCCTACTAGATCGGCTTGGCTATTTAGTTGATCAAGAATATGGCTAGGGATGCTCATAATTGCGTTTGGCCTTACCAAATAAAAACGGATTCTTTAGACGGATAAGCCACTTTAAAGGGGTTAGCTTATAAAGTGGCTCAAAGTTGTCTTTTGAACTTAACGTTAACAACGTAATGTTCGCTAAGTACTCACTTACTGGGGTTGAGTTTTTTGGCTCTCTTCAGGTAAGCCAAGACCTAAGTGAACTTCGCGGCGATCGGTATTGAACGTCGGTAAGCTTTGGTCAGATAAAGTGGCATTATCTGTAGGTAGCTGTAGTTGAGCGGCTTTGTGAATTACTTGTTGCTTGGTGGCCCCAGTATATTGAGGATTTTGAGCGGTTTCAGAGTCTGGGCCTTTGTCTGAGCGACCCAGCTTGCCGTAAGTCATTCTATTTAATAAGCTACCAGCACGATTGCCGCTAATGCGTACTTTACCATCACGAGTTAACCACTCAGGATAGTTGATTTGTAGCAAGGTTTTGTATTGCTGTGCCAAGTCATTTAGACCTAATTGCTCATGGCTATAAGCTAAAATTGCAATGGCTTCAGGAACTTGCTGGCTTTGAGGGTAGTATTGGAATACCCATTTTGCACGGTTGGCAGCGGCCACATGAGCTTCACGCTTAATATACCAACGTGCGGCTGTTAGCTCACTCTCAGCAAATTGGTTATAAATGTAAATCATGCGCTGAGCGGCGTCTGGAGCATAGCTACTATTTGGGAATTTAGTCAGTAACTCTTGAAAGTTACTAAAGGCCAAACGATAGTAAGAGGTATCACGATGAGCCTGCTGTAAGTTTACCGCATTTAGTAAGCTGCTCGTACCGGTTTGCATATTGGCTACACCGCGGACATAGTAAGCATAGTCTACTTGAGGATTGCGAGGATATAGCTTGATAAATTGTTCAGCACTGGTTACCGCTAAGCCGTATTCGCTTGACTGGAACTGGGTGTACATTAGGTCTAATAACGCTTGCTCGGCATAAGGGCCCGTAGGATAGAAGGTACGCAGCTCTGATAATTGCTCTGAGGCATAGATATAGCGTCCTTTTTCCATCGATTCTACAGCTTCTTTATAGTACTGAGCATCGGACTTCTCTGCAGAAGCTACCGCATCAGAGTCTGTGCCAGTAATGTTTTTTAGAGTCTGACAGCCAGATAAGCTAAGCATACCAGCGGCTAATAATGCCAAAGTAAACTTAGTCTTACCAGAAGAATGAGATGAATTAGGGGTTAATGCAGTAAATAAAGAAGTTGAAGCACGCTGCATGGAAATCTCCGCAGAATATTTTAGTAAAATTTTAGTGGCTCTAGTGTAGCACGCTACACTAATATTTTGGTATAGGATTATAGAGTGAATGCTATCTTAATGTTGTCAGTGCCTTAGTTTGGTCAGTTATGAGGCGTTATTGAGGACATAATTAACAGATTTATGGGACTAAACCTTCTGTTTTTAGGGGCTTATTCTCAAGCTAAAATAAGGAGAATAAGCCAAACCATGCTACACTTAACTTATTAACTTATTAGCTTGTTAATAAGAAAAAAAGAAACTAAGAAACTCAATTTGGTCCAAATAACTATGTCCTCAAATATGTCTACTGATAAGTCTTCTAATA
>JAHHUJ010000143.1 GCA_020024075.1 Psychrobacter sp. | reverse complement strand
GTTATTAAAGCATATAGTGATCAAAGCGAATTAGATTCACAGGGGCATTATAAAGAAAGTTATTGTCTCTTGCATGATGAGTTTGTAATGCAGGCCAAATTTAATTGGCTACTGATTAGCTGCTGTAAGTTAAGTCGTGAATTTTAGTTGTGATTAATTTTAAGCTCTATGTATGTAAGCTCTATGTATTTCAGATGAGCGTTTTAGTTAAGCCACAAAGTTTTACTAGGCCATAAGCTTAATAGTTTAAATAATGGTAGAATTTGCAATAATTAAATTTGCTTTAATTATTGCTTTGATTAATAGTTATCATGTCGCTTTGATTAACTTGGTGCTTTAATTAATTTGGCGCTTTAATTAATAACTATCACGTCTCTATTTTATATATACAGTTACAGTGAGGATATTTTGGCAACCCGTATTACTAATAAGACCTTATCTAAAAGCAGTAAAGCTTGGATGAAAGAGCATTTGGATGACCATTATGTACAGCTGGCTCAAAAAGAGGGCTATCGTGCTCGTGCTGCCTATAAGTTATTAGAAATTAATGAAAAAACCAACCGTATTAAAAAAGGGATGACGGTTGTAGACTTGGGTAGTGCGCCTGGCAGTTGGTCGCAAGTGGCAGGTAGATTGGTAGGGGATAGTGGCATATTGATTGCTTCTGATATTTTACCAATGGATGCGCTGGAGAACGTAACCTTCATTCAAGGTGACTTTAGAGAAGAAGAAGTGTTTGATAAATTGATGAGCGAGGTGGGTGATAGACCAGTGGATGTGGTGCTATCGGATATGGCGCCCAATACTTCAGGCCACACCGCAGTAGATCAGCCTCGTATGATATATCTATGTGAGCTGGCGGTAGACTTCGCCCTAAGAGTGCTTCCTAAAGGTGGGTCATTGATAATGAAGGTATTCCAAGGGGAGGGGGAGCAGCAGTTACGCCAGCAGCTACAGTCTCAGTTTTCTAAGGTGCGTACTATTAAGCCTGCCGCCTCTCGCCCTCGCTCAAAAGAGGTATTTTGGGTAGCCACAAAGTAAACTAAGCTACTTAATATTTAGTAGCATTCTAGTTATAGGTAGCTACACAGCTTTCTACTCATATTTAAGGTTAGATATTATTCGTGACTTTCTGTTTTTTATGGATTGTCAGTTTTTTATCAATAGTCAGTTTGCTTATGCTGAGCAATAGGTGACAGAGAATTCGACCTGACCAAAGAAAGTCTATAATTTCGAAGGTAGATTAAATAAGTAAATCTAAAATTTAGATATTATTATCTGCTTTATCCTTGATAAATAAGTAGACTGACCTAATAAAGAGAAGTATTAGCAATGGTTCGTTAAAATCGTAGTTTTTTCGTTAAGAGCATAGTTTTAAGAGCATAGTTTTAAGGGCGTTAAGCTCTATTAGAAATATTATAAAAAATTAATGACAGAATAATCAATGCGTGTATTAACACGGTGACGAGCCATAATTGTTTTTTTGTCTCATGTTATAATGCAAGATTAGGCAGAATTTTGAATACATCAATAAGTAAGGGATGGTATAGCTTGTGAGCGACATGGTAAAAAATACCTTATTGTGGCTAGTTGTTATCGGCGTATTAGTGCTGGTATTTAGCAACTTTGATAGCAGTAATGAGCCGGATGCGCTCAATTACTCTGAGTTTGTAACTCAAGTCACTGAAGACCAGATTAAAAGCGTCAAGATCGATGGTGAACAAATCACTGGCGAAAAAGTTAACGGCTCGGAATTTGAGACGATTGTCCCTGCCGTGGCTGACGATGAGTTAATGCCTACATTACGTAAGCATAACGTAGAGGTTCAGGGAGCCGCCCCTGAGCGCCAAAGCATTATGTTGCAGTTATTAATTGCAAGTTTCCCTGTTCTGCTTATTATCGGTATTTTCTTATTCTTCATGCGTAATATGCAAGGGGGCGCAGGTGGTAAAGCCGGCGGACCTATGAGCTTTGGCAAATCTAAAGCAAAGATGCTTGGTGAAGATCAAATTAAAGTTAACTTTGATGATGTTGCAGGTGCTGAAGAGGCCAAAGAGGAGGTTGTTGAAGTTGTTGACTTCCTAAAAGATCCAGACAAATTTACCAAGCTTGGTGCAACCATTCCTCGCGGTATCTTAATGGTGGGTCCACCAGGTACGGGTAAGACGTTACTTGCCAAAGCCATTGCTGGTGAAGCAAAAGTACCTTTCTTCTCAATCTCAGGCTCTGACTTCGTGGAGATGTTCGTCGGTGTGGGTGCTTCTCGTGTCCGCGATATGTTCGAACAAGCTAAGAAAAATGCACCTTGTATTATCTTCATTGATGAGATTGATGCCGTAGGTCGTAGCCGTGGTACTGGCATGGGCGGTGGTAATGACGAACGTGAGCAAACGCTTAACCAGTTACTTGTTGAGATGGATGGCTTTGAAGGCAATGACGGCATTATCGTGATTGCGGCCACTAACCGTGCCGATGTACTTGATAAAGCCTTATTGCGTCCAGGTCGTTTTGACCGTCAAGTGCACGTTGGCTTACCAGATATCAAAGGCCGTGAAGAGATCTTAAAGGTGCATTTACGTAAGCTACCTGCAACAGTTGGTGTCGATGTCAATGCGTTAGCGCGTGGTACGCCTGGCTTTAGTGGCGCCCAGCTGGCTAACTTGGTAAACGAAGCAGCTCTATTTGCGGCGCGTCGTAATAAGACCAGTGTCGATATGAATGACTTCGAAGATGCTAAAGACAAGCTATTTATGGGTCCTGAGCGTAAGTCAATGGTGCTGCGTGAAGAAGAGCGCCGTGCGACTGCTTATCACGAAGCTGGTCATGCATTAGTAGCAGAGATGCTGCCAGGTACTGACCCTGTGCACAAAGTAACCATCATGCCGCGTGGCTGGGCACTTGGTGTAACTTGGCAGCTGCCTGAATTTGACCAAACTAGCTTAGATAAGTCAAAAATGCTTAATGATATCGCTATCTTATTTGGTGGCCGTATTGCAGAAGAGGTATTTGTAAACCAGAAGACCACAGGGGCCTCTAATGACTTTGAGCGCGCCACCAAAATGGCACGTGCGATGGTGACCAAATATGGTATGTCTGATGCACTAGGCGTGATGGTTTATGAAGATGATGATGCGTCACAAGGCTACTTTGGGGGCATGACTCGCAGCATTTCTGAAGCTACACAGCAGAAAGTGGATGAAGAGATTCGTCGTATCCTAGAAGAGCAATATGATATTGCTCGTGAAATCATCGAAGCAAATAAAGACAAAATGCATGCGATGGTTGATGCCTTGATGAAGTGGGAAACCATTGATAGGGATCAGTTACAAGACATCTTAGCGGGCAATGAGCCTCGTGAACCACGTAACTATCAACAAGAGAAGGATGTGACCCCGAAAAAAGAAGAAGTAGACTCTACTGATTCACCTTCAGGGCCTACACCTCCTCCGTTACCAGCTATGTAATATGGTAAGTAAAGTATGAAGCTCAAAGCTTTATAGTATTACCCTTGATAAATAAGGCATCTTCAGTTGAAGGTGCCCTTTTTTGTGCTCATCTTGGCAAGCAGTAGATGCCTATTGCGCCACTATAATCCTCTATATCTGCTAAAATAGGTAAGCTACCAAGGCAGGAGCTGTCATTATAAAAAGACCGCCAATTGACCTAACTATCAACTATTAACCTGCTATCAACTTTTAACCTGAAAACTAAAAGAATAATTATTATTATGCAACTACATCCTTTTCCCAATATAGTAATTGAGACCAAAACAACAACCGCACAATCTAAGCAGTTGGATCTGTCTCAGCCGCACATTATGGGAATCTTAAATGTGACACCAGACTCATTCTCAGATGGTGGTAAATTTAATAACATCAAGGCTGCTTTAACTCACTGCGAGCAGATGCTAAATCAAGGGGCGACCATTATCGATATTGGTGGTGAGTCCACCCGTCCTAATGCTAGCCCTGTCACAGTAGAGGAGGAGTGCTCTCGTGTGGTGCCTGTGGTAGAAGCTATTCGTCAACAGTTCGGTGAAGAGATATGGCTTTCTATTGATACCAGCTCGCCAAAAGTTATAGAGCAGGCGGTGCAAGCTGGGGCAGATATCTGGAATGATGTTAGAGCACTGAGCCGAGAGGGTGCGCCTGAGATGGCTGCTAAACTAGATATCCCTGTGGTGTTGATGCATATGCGTGGTGAGCCGACCACCATGAATGCCAAAGCCAATTATCAGAACGTGTTGCAAGAGGTTATGACTGAGCTCAAGCAACGTATTGACTGTGCTGTGCAAGTGGGTGTAAAACCTAGCAATATTATTATTGACCCTGGGTTTGGCTTTGCCAAAAATTATGAACATCATAAAGCCTTATTAAATCAGCTCAGTGAGCTGCATCAATTACAGTTGCCTATTTTATTTGGTATCTCTCGTAAGCGCTTTTTGGGTGAGGTTCTGAATCGTACAGAGCTCCCTGCTTTTAGTGAGCATCAAGCCACTGATAGAGATGGGGTGGGTATGGCGGCAGCCTTACTTGCTTTTCAGCAAGGGGCCAGTATTGTACGTACTCATAATGTGGGCCTGACCATGCAGGGTCTGGCTTTATGGCAGCAGCTTAACACCTAGCTAAGCACTGAGCTTAACCCTTGTTAACCTTTAGCTCAACAAGCCCTTATTAGGGAGTTTTAAAGTTAGCAGACACTAATAAACAGACACTAATAAAGAAGCCTGAAGGCGGCATAAACCGAAGTTTTACCTTTAATTGATATTGTATCTAGGAGTGATTTGAACATGACACAACCAGAACCCACCAATGAGCAGCGCAGAGTTATTTATCAGGCCCGTCGTGGTTTAAAAGAGTTGGATTTCTACATCGATCCTTATGTTAAGCAGCACTATTTGACCGCGGATGAAGAAGAGCAAGCCACCTTTGCTAAGCTGCTAACCTATGAAGATCCAGATCTACTAAACTACTTTATGAATCAAGACACTCCAGATGATCCTAAGGTAGCTGAATTGGTTTTAAAGTTAAAAAACCTGCAACATGGTGACTTATCTTAAATCTGATTAGGGTATCCGTATTTTATAACTCAAAAGTCGATCAGCAACCGCTGTGTATCACTAGACGATCGCTATGAGTACCCAGCTGGTCATTGAGATTACTGAAATTAGCCATTGGCAGCGACTATATAGCTGTGGCTTTTTGTTGCTGCTATTACTGATAGTTAGCGCCACAGACCTTCCTTTTTATGGGTTATTAGCAGTGGGTGTGGTTGGGTTACTGCTTTGTATTTTGCTTGAGATTACAAGAAATAGGCGGCCTGTACACATTACGGGCTGCAATATTGATGACGTGGGCGCTTATTGGCAGTTGCTCATTCAGGGTCGTCGTCAGCCCATTCTTTGGCAAGCAAAGCTGATATCTACCCAAAGTTTTACTCATTGTGTGCAGTTAATATTCGATACTGAGCAGCCTATGCAGCGCCGTGAAACGGTTCTGATTTGGAAAGATCAAGTCGAGGCTGATACTTGGCGCGAGCTAAAAGTTCTGAGCCGATGGGGTTAATTTAAAATGGGGCTAATTTAAAGTAGTGCAGTAGATTGGTACGGTCTATGACAGTTAGATAACAAATCATATAAAAATAGCTTGTGAAATAACACTAGGTTAGATGGTAAGCTTGTTTGCAATAATTTAAAGCCCAAATTCATTAAATATTTGAGGTTTGTTGTTTTGAAATTATTCAGATTATTTTGAAGTTATTAAGGAGATTTTTATGA
>JAHHUJ010000142.1 GCA_020024075.1 Psychrobacter sp. | reverse complement strand
GTTTTAGAGCTATATTGTTGAGCTGTAATTCTTGGACTGTAATTTTTGAGCGGTAAGAGGCTAAGTTACGGGCTCAGCTGTGATTAATACAATGAGTTTTGAGTTTTATCATGGGTTTCTCTAGGCGAAAGCGGTTAGCTATGCTAGACTTAAAGTCACAAATTAATCGGCTTATTGACTGTCGAATTTAGCCATGACAGGACAAAGTCGTGTTAAAATGGCGTTAAAGCCTTGAATCTTACTGTCAACATATCGATAATTAAGATACCTTTAGCCTTATCAGGCAAGTGTGATAGCTTTTGTACGAACTCTAAAAGATGACATACAAAACAGGGCTTAAATAACGAATTTAATGATTCACAGCAAAACGGTGTACGCCGTTTAATGGTGTGCTCAGCCAAAATGTACATAGTGTCAAAGCCACTATTAGTCATGACTTTGCTTGTACAAGGTTAAATTTTTCAAAACTATATATTCTTAAAATATCGATTACTAATACTACACTTTAACTAACGATTTGGGATGGCGAACCAGCTTGAGTAATGAGTATCGTCTCCAAACAAGGATTACTTGTGTCTGATAGTTCTATAACCTCCAATAAAAATCAAAGACAGTCTTCAGATAAACTAGCCCCAGTAGCAGATGTTGATAACATCTGGTTATTACCAGATGGGGTGAGTGATCTGCTCTCTGAAGAGGCTCAAAAGCAAGAGTGGCTACGTTATAGGTTAACCCGACTGTTAGTAAGCCGGGGTTATGAGCTTATTTGCCCACCGATGATTGAGTTTACCGAATCATTATTAGGCAATGCTTCAGAAGACCTAAAACGTCAAACTTTTAAAATCATTGATCAGTTGTCTGGTCGTCTTATGGGGGTACGTGCTGATATTACCCCGCAAATTCTACGTATCGATGCGCACCTAAATAAAATGGGCAAAGCCAATAAAATTGCCCGTTATTGTTATGCCGGTCACGTTATTCGTACTCTGCCAGGTGGTTTGTTTGGATCGCGTACGCCCTTGCAATTGGGTGCGGAGATATTTGGCAGCGATAGCTTAGATGCAGATATCGAATTGATTGATGTGCTTTATTGCCTCATTGACAATCTGGATCTAAAAAAGCACTTACACATTGATATCGGTCATGTGGCTATATTTGCTCGCCTAAAAGAGCTGGCAGGATTATCGGATAATAATGCCTCGGTATTAATGAATTTATATGCCAATAAAGCTTTACCTGAGCTAAAACAGGTCTGTGAAGACTTACCTATGGGCAGTGACTTTTATCATTTGGCCGTTTATGGTCATGACATGGTTGCCTTAAAAGAGGCTTTATCGGATACGGCAACTAACGATGCTGCTATTATTAAAGCAGTGGGTGAAGTTCAAACTATGGCTCGTCATATCAAAGACACTTATCAAAGTAATGTTAGTGTTGATATCACTGAATTAGGGTATCACTACCACACAGGTATTGTCTTTAATGCCTACTTTGAAAATGAGTCACAAGCTGTGGTGCGTGGTGGCCGCTTTAATGGGGAGAGTTTTGACGCAGCAAATACTGCCCCAACAGCCATTGCCCAAGAGTTGCCTTCACGTAGCGCCACTGGATTTAGCTTAGAGGTTACCCGTCTTCAGCGATTTATTACTCTAAATGAGTCGAAGCTGGTATTGGTAAGCTTCGCAGATATGCAAGGCGTGCGTAATGATGACAATGCCAAGCTTGAAAAAGATTTAGTGAATAAGATTTCAGAGTTACGTGATTTAGGTCATCGAGTGGTACGTCCTTTAAGTGCTGATGATGTTCCTAATAATGTGACACACAAATTAATTTTGGAAGATGGTGAGTGGGTCTTAAGAGCAGTTTAGACTTTGGTTGAAGACTGGTTTTTTGTCTCAAAATAACTGCGCCACAATGACGCAATTTAATTTTTACAGTTCAATAAGAGTGGTTAAGGATTTGTTATGGGAAAGAATGTTGTAGTACTAGGTAGCCAATGGGGCGATGAAGGTAAAGGCAAAATCGTTGATTTGCTAACCGAAAAAGCTTCTGCTGTAGCCCGCTTCCAAGGCGGTCATAATGCTGGTCACACGTTGGTAGTTGACGGCAAAAAAACAGTTCTACACTTAATTCCATCAGGTATCTTACGTGATGACGTGACTTGTTTCATCGGTAATGGTGTGGTGTTATCACCAGAAGCCTTGTTACAAGAGATGAAAGAGCTTGAGGATAATAATGTGCCCGTTCGTGAGCGCTTAAGAATCTCACCAAACTGTCCATTGATTCTTCCTTACCACATCGCTTTAGACCAAGCACGTGAAGCAAAACGTGGCACTGGTAAAATTGGTACAACGGGCCGTGGTATTGGTCCAGCTTATGAGGACAAAGTGGCTCGCCGTGCTATCAAGCTAGCTGATTTGTTCCGCAATGATTTAGATGAAAAGCTACGCAACTTAATTGAATACCACAACTTCCAATTAACTCAATACTACAAAGTAGAAGCGATTAATTTCGATGAAACTTATGCTTTATGCCAACAGTGGCGTGATGAGCTAAAAGACTTGGTATGTGATGTAACTGAAGAGCTAAACCAACTACGTCTTGCAGGCAAGAACTTAATGTTTGAAGGCGCGCAAGGTACTTTGCTTGATATCGATCATGGTACTTATCCTTTCGTTACCAGCTCAAGCGTAACTGCAGGTGGTGTATCAACAGGTACAGGCCTTGGTCCACTATACCTTGACTATGTATTAGGTATTACAAAAGCTTACACCACTCGTGTGGGTAGCGGTCCATTCCCAACTGAATTATTTGATGATGTTGGTGCTCACCTAGCCAAAGTGGGTCATGAGTTTGGAGCAACTACCGGCCGTGCTCGTCGCTGTGGTTGGTTTGATGCTGAAGCACTTCGCCGTGCGGTGGTATTAAACTCACTATCAGGCATCTGCTTAACCAAGCTTGACGTACTAGATGGTCTAGATGAAATCCGTATTGGCGTGGGCTATGAGTTACCTGAGACAGAATTCGCTGGTGCTCATGACGGTGAATTCTATGAGTCAGTAACGCCTAAGTACGAAACTTTGCCAGGCTGGAAAAGCTCAACAGTAGGCATCACTAGCTATGACGACTTACCAGAAGAGGCCAAAGCTTATATTAAGCGTATCGAGCAATTAATCGATTGCCCAGTGGATATTATTTCTACTGGTCCTGATCGTGACGAAACTATCATATTACGTGATCCGTATGATGCTTAATAATTAGGGATATGCCCTAGAAACTGTTGAATATTTTACCAACCCTATGTCATGATGTGGCATAGGGTTTTTTAGTTTGCCTTAGTTTATTGGGCTTATGAGGGTTTATTGAGCTTATGTAGATTAGTTGAGCTTATTTATTTTTAGTGGATCAAAAACGAGCATTTATGCTACACCTTACTTTTTTGGGAACATCAGCTGGCATACCGACCAAGAAGCGCAATGTCACGGCGCTAGCTATTGAGTGCCTAAACCCTTTTGGCTCTGCGGGTAACCCAGCTAGTAAGAAAAACAAGCCTTGGGTGCTAATAGATTGCGGGGAGGCAACTCAGCACCAGTTACTACAGACCAAAATCAGCAGCCATCAGCTAGCGGTGATTTGTATTACTCATGTGCACGGCGATCATTGTTATGGTTTGCCAGGGCTTCTCGCTAGTATGGCCATGTTGGGGCGTAAGGATTCGTTAATTATTATTGCACCTCAGGCTATTAAGCAGTTTATAGAGGCAGTTAAGGCAACCACTGAGTTGTATTTTCCCTTTGAGATTGAATTTATCAGCATTGAGAGTTTATTGGAATCCAGACAGGAGTCACAGTCAAGTACTGTGTCGGTAAAATTATCGACCACGCATCAGCTGGATATTGAGGTTATTAAGCTGTCCCATCGGGTAGAGTCGTACGCTTTTAAAATTACCCAAACTGTGCAGACCATAAAGCTGGATACCGAAAAGCTTAAAGCGGAGGGTATTGAGCCTACTGCTGCATGGGGTAGGCTGCAAGCTGGAGAAGATGTGACTTTGCCCGATGGCAGCCAGCTGAAATCCTTGGATTATACACAGCGTGTGGCTCAGGTACTTAAAGTGATTGTGGCAGGTGATAACGATAATCCACAGCTGCTTAATGAAGCGGCTAAAGATGCAGATTTATTAGTACATGAAGCCACTTATACTCAAGCGGTATTGGATAAAATAATGACACGTGAAGAGGCCTTTGATCCAATGCATACCCCTGCCAAGCGTATTGCGAGCTTTGCGCAGTCGGCTAAATTAAACAATTTAATACTGACTCACTTTAGCGCCCGCTATCAGCCTTATGATGACCCTGAGTCGAAGACACCGAACATGGCTGATATCCGCTTAGAGGTGGAGCAGTATTATCATGGGAATCTGTGGTTGGCTCGAGACTTTATGCGCTTTGAGGTGAGCCGTAAAGCGGTGAGGCAGTTACCCAATTAGCTATCTTGGTTTAATAACTGCTGACCCACCCAGTGTCTGGCAAATTGATAAGCCACACGACCAGAGCGGCCACCACGGCTTGAGGACCAAAGCAGGGCTTCGTGACGTATCTTATCGCTCCATTCAATACCCTCAGCTTGCAGATAATGGGCAACGATATTGAGATAAGTCTCTTGATTCATTGGATAGAACGACAACCACAGCCCAAAACGATCGGATAATGACACCGTTTCATCAATGGTCTCGTAAGGATTAACCTCATCGGTCTGACCGTCATAGATGCTAACGTTGTCTTTCATCAGTTGAGGCAATAAGTGACGACGGTTACTGGTGGCATAGACCAAAAGCTTATCTTGCTCTGAGTCCAGTGCTCCGTCCAGCACACTTTTTAGGGTGCGGTAGTTCTCATCTTGACCATTAAATGCCAAATCATCGCAATAGACGATATAACGACAACAGGTGTCTTCTGGCAACTCATTAATGGCATCTCGAATCTTATCGAGCATTTGTAGGTCATCGCGTGATACCTCAATCATGCGTAGACCTTGGTCTTTAAACTCGTTTAATAGTGCACGAATAATAGAGGATTTCCCTGCACCTCGAGTGCCTGTCATTAACACATGGTTGGCAGGATAACCGGCCAAAAACTGCTTGGTGTTTTGGACTATTTTTTGTTTTTGAGTATCAATACCTATCAAGTCATCAAGCGCCAAGGCGGAGCTAACCTTAATAGGCTCAAGCCTGCCTTTACTACCGCCTACCCAGCGATAGGCCAGCTGACTAGGGTCAATTTTAAGGGGAGGGGTGATGTTTTGTTTTAGGAACTCAGCCAATAAGTGCGCTAAATTATCATCTAAGGTAAGCGTATTTACAGAATTTGCCATGCTGACTCAGCCCCATAAGGTTATGATTATAAATAAGAAACAATAGAGTCAAAAATAGTGCCAGTAAAGCCCAGTGAATGCAAGTCATAGCCTGCTTTATCACTCTTAACTAGTTACTCAATACTGTCACTGAGCTGTCTTTAACCCATCACCCTTAAATGTGACAACTATGTCTAATCAGCAACATACAACGCAAAGTGCTAGGCAATATACTATGCAAAGTGTTAAGCAAGACGTTAAGCAAAAAATGATCAGGCAGCGGGTTGACTCCCAGCTTGTCCAGCAAGGTTATACCTCATGTAAAGCACTGCGTTTGAGCTATGAGGTAAATGAGCTGAATAAAGCTGGTTATCAAGGCATTACTAGGGCAGAGCATGAGAATATTGCATATATCATTAAGTGGCAGTTGCAGCCAA
>JAHHUJ010000141.1 GCA_020024075.1 Psychrobacter sp. | reverse complement strand
GTTATCGTACTTGGGTGCCTGCCTAGCGATTTGGCGATGTCTTTTTTTGATACGCCATTTTTAATCTGCTTCTCTATGTGATATCGTTCTTTCTCGGATAGATGTGTGTATGTCATGGCAATTTCCTTTGTGGTGAAAGAAAGTGCTAGATTTATCACATCTATCCACTTCCTTTCAATCGAAATTGCACTTTTGATGCGAATCTAGGCTTACTTCTTATTTACTATGCTAGCTTTGGTTTCGTAACCGACTTGGGAGAGGTATAATCTGTCTTCATTATTCTGTCTTTATTATTTTACCGCTTCGGCTTTAACTTCTTCGACCTTACTTTTACTTCTTCACCCTTAATTGTTGTGACAGTCCTTTATGATTTTGCTTTTAGATAACTACGATAGCTTTACTTATAATATAGTGCAGTATCTGCAACAACTTGGAGCAGAGGTTGAAGTCGCTAAAAATGATAAAGTCAGTTTGGCTGATATTGAGAAGCTCAACCCAGCAGCCATTGTCCTCGGCCCAGGGCCAGGAACCCCCAATGAAGCAGGGATTACCTTACAGTGTATCCAGCATTTCGCCAGCAAGCTCCCGCTACTTGGTGTCTGCCTAGGACATCAAGCCATTGCTCAATGTTTTGGTGCTCATATTATTCAAGCTTCGCAAATCATGCATGGCCGCACCTCTCAAGTCTTTCATGACCAGCAAGGTGTGTTTGCAGCTCTAGACAACCCCACAGAATTTACCCGCTATCACTCTTTGATTATTGATAAAAGTACCTTACCTGACTCGTTTGTGATTAGTGCTTGGACATCAAGTGAGACACTTAAAAAAGATTCCAGTCTGTCATACCCTAAAAACGCGGCCGATGAAATCATGGGTATCCGTCATAAACAGCTGCCTATTGAGGGGGTTCAATTCCATCCAGAATCCATATTAAGTCAGGCTGGGCTACAGTTATTTAAAAACTTTTTACAGCAACATCATCTATTAAGTCACTAACAACTTTTGTCTTAGTGTGTATAATAAAAAAACCAATAATTTTAATAATTCACCCTTTCCATTAACTTAAGTCGTGTTAGAAACTATGCCAAATACTCCATTAACCACCGCCCATTTATCTGATGATCAAATCCATGACATTCTAACCACTGCCTTATCTCGCATCCTGCGAAGAATTGATTTAACTCAGCAAGAAATGCGTCAAATCATGACCATAATCATGGACGGACGCTGTCCTGATGCCATGATGGGGGCTCTTTTAATAGGCCTAAACATGAAGAGTGAGTCAATCGATGAGATCACTGCTTCTGCTAGTGTGATGTTGGATTTCGCTCATACCATTGAGCCAAAAGACTGTCATAATCTGGTTGATATTGTGGGTACTGGCGGCGATGGTAGTAACTTATTTAACGTCTCTACTGCCTCAGCTTTTGTGGCAGCAGCAGCCGGTGCAACAGTTGCTAAGCACGGTAACCGTGGTGTGTCTTCTAAATCTGGTAGCTCAGACTTGCTTGAACAAGCAGGTGTAAACCTAAACATTTCTCCAGAGCAGACCTGCCAATGTATTGAAGAGCAAGGCATCGGCTTCTTATTTGCACCCAATCACCATACTGCGATGAAGTATGCCATTCCAGTACGCCGTGCATTAAAGGTGCGTACCATCTTTAATATTCTAGGCCCATTGACCAACCCAGCTGGGGTCAAAAACTTAGTGGTTGGGGTATTTACCGATACCATGTGTGAGCCTTTAGCACATGTATTCAAAAACTTGGGCGCTGAGCATGTCATGGTAGTCGGCTCAAAAGACCGCTTGGACGAAATTAGCTTGGCAACCAGTACTAAAGTGGCTGAATTAAAAGACGGTGAAGTAACCGTTTATGATATCTTCCCAGAAGATGCAGGTATTGACTCACAGACTCTAGTGGGCTTAGATGTTGACTCCTCCAAACAAAGCTTGCAGTTGATTCAGGCAGCATTGTCTGGTGAGGACAGCAATGACTTTGATATTAACCAAAATAAAGTAGAAAAAGCGCGTGATATGATCGCCCTAAATGCTGGGGCAGCTATCTATGTCGCCGGTCTTGCCAGCAACTTCCCTAACGGAGTTAATCAGGCTCAAAACATTATCCGTAGCGGTAAAGCGTTACAAAAAATGAAAGAATTGGCAGCCTATACTCAGACCTTCTAAGCTTTCAAATTCATACTAACTTTAAGTGCAATATACGAGCGAATTATGACCCAAGATGCCATTCCTTCAATCCTAAAAAAAATCGTTGTGACCAAACACTCAGAAGTGGCTGCTGCTAAGTCTAACAAAGATTTTGACAGCATTAAACGTGAGGCAGAAGCCTTAATGCAACAAGGCTGTATACCTCGTCGCGGCTTCGCTAAAGCATTATTGTCCAAACAGGAAGCAGGCATACCGGGGATTATTGCTGAGGTAAAAAAAGCCTCTCCATCCAAGGGCATTATTGCAAATAACTTCGACCCTGCCCTAATCGCTCAGCAGTATGAGCAAGCGGGCGCCGCCTGCCTGTCTGTATTGACCGATGAACAATATTTCCAAGGTCATAATGACTACTTGCAGCAGGCCAAAGCAGCTTGCAAGCTACCGGTGTTACGTAAAGACTTCATGATTGATAGCTATCAGATCTATGAGTCCTACCTACTTGGCGCAGATTGTATTTTGTTAATTGTGGCTTGTTTGGATGATGAAAAGCTGCTTGAGCTACATAAAGTAGCGTGTAACTTAGGCATAGATGTATTAATTGAGGTTCATACTCAGCAAGAGCTTGAGCGTGCTTTACAGCTACCTGACTCTAAGCATAATATCTATGGGATTAACAATCGCGACCTAAACACCTTTACTACTGATCTGCAAACTTCAATTAAATTAAAAGCCTATGTTGACAATCAATCCACTCGCCCTCAGCTTTTAGTGACGGAAAGTGGCATTCATAGCACCGAGGATATGCAGCTCATGCTAGGCAATCAGATTAGCAGCTTTTTGATCGGGGAACAGTTTATGAAAACAGATAACCCCGGTGAGACCCTAGCCTCTTTACTAAGCTCGCTATAGTTCCTATAAAATTCATTTTTAAACTCATTAAATTTAAGCGGTAATTATTTATGTCAAACTCTCTATTCTCCAAAGAAATGCAAGATCAGCTTAAAGAACTAAAAAGCGAATTAAGTAAAGGTCGCGCTACCTCTCCAAGCGACCCCGAAAATGAAAAGCCGACTGATCCCGTTACTCTACCAACCAAAAAACAAGTTGAGAAGACGGTAAAACAGCTAGATAGCGAGCACGTAGATGACGACAAAGTGTTATTCCTACAGGCTATGGCAGGCGTTCAGCCTATTAAGGACAACAATACAGTGTCTGATGTGGCGAAACCTAAGGTTACTAAACCCGATGCGGCTACCCTCTCTAAACGTGCCGCAGCACAAGGTGCTGACACCGAACAGCTAGGGGCTGGGCTGTCAGATATGCAGGCTTTATTAAATCCTGTAACCGGTGAATCTTATCTAATTTATAAGACCCCCACCCTACAAAACAAAGTCTTTAATCAGCTCAAACAAGGCAAACTACGTTGGTATGATGCAGTGGATATTCATGGTGCAACTATCGATGAGGCTCGTGAAGCGGTAACCACATTAATCACTCAAGCGCGTAACAAGAATGAAACTGTAGTGAAGATTGTACATGGTAAAGGCTCAGATGCTGTGCTTAAGACCTGCGTTAACGGCTGGTTGCGTCAGCTTCCTGAAGTATTAGGTTTTGTTTCTGCTCCTCCAAAAGATGGCGGTAATGGCGCTGTTTTGGTTTTATTAAAGAAAAATAAGACTGACAACTAATCACTGTTCACCAGTAACCTTGATCTGGAACTTATCAATCATTTTTTAAGACAAAATTTAAAAGCAAAAGCCACTAGACTCTAGTGGTTTTTGCTTTAATAAGGCTATCTTTAATCTTAAAGCAGCTCGCAACAATTAATCATTACCATCTTCTACCTGAAACATCGGAGTGGCATGGTCTTGATTAGAAGACTCCACAATCAGTCTTTGAGTCGCTAAGGCATGCTCGATAGGATACTTCTCAATCTCTTTTAAGATCTCTATTAGTAGCTTAGTTTGCTTATCATAGAACTCATCAGCCCCTGAAGCATAAATATAAGCACGGAATTCAATGACCATGCTGTCTTGACGCAGCTCTGCAATTCTAACCTGATTCCACTCTGAGTTGGTAAGCTCATGACTCGCTAAGAACTCCTCCATCTCTGTTAAGAAGTCCTCTAAAGTGCTCGCATCGACATTGCGCTTAATATAAATATTATGTAAAAAGTGGAACATATCTCGTGAAGCAAAGTTCTCAATGGAGAACGCTGAGAACTCACCATTAGGTACCGTAACAATAGTCCTATTTAGAGTGCGCAATCTCGTTGAACGAATACCAATATCGACAACCGTACCTTCTAATGTTCCAAATTTACAATAATCTCCAACCCGTACTGGCTGATCTACAACAACGACCACACTACCCACTAAGTTTTCAATCAACTTTTGTGCACCCAAGGCCAATGCCAAACCACCGACCCCCAGTGCCGCAATACCTGTGGTTAAATCAAAGCCTAAATTTCCAAAGATAAAAATCGATGCCAAAATGAGTAGCAACGTTTTTATAATCTTATGTAACAGGCTAAGTATCGATACCCGCTCAGTTTGATTTTTCTTATAGCTCTGGCGCTCTGCACGACTAAAGATGGCATCGACAACTCTTAACAACAGCCAAGTCGAAGCAAACCAACCGACGATATCTTTAATACGGTTCACAGGCTCTCGCACTGTCACCGAAACCCCAGCATACACCATAACCTCATACAAGATAAAAGAGGTCAAGACCAAAGCCATTGGCAATATAAACTTAAAATCTATTGGTAAGGGCTTATTACGCACCTTGGGGTAGTATATTTTTAAGATAAAATAAAGCACTGCACATAGCACATAAGAGACAGCGACACAGAAGATAGCCAATATGAATACTGCAAAAATATCGGCCAGATTGTAGCCACCAATCATTTTATTTTGCAGAGGCTTTAGGGTGTATTTGTCAATAAGAGAGGGTTTAGCTGCTATATTGGAGTTTCTGATAGCTTGTAGCGTTTCGCTCGATATTTGCCAGTATTGCCCGCCATGCTCGCTTAACTTTCGTACTAAAAGAATATCAATCACCTGTTCAGGCGCGGTAATCGTCCCTACCTTCTCAAGGTTTGGCGGTAATTGGTCTGCCAGATTTCCTGATGGCGTATTATTAATTTGTAACTCAGCATCCAATCGACCACCGGCATCTAATGCTAACTTGAGCTGACGCACAGATTCAACATAGTTCTCACCTGCATTCAAGCTTAAGTAGTTGGTTGCCAAAGACGTATTGTTATCAGCCAAAGCTTTAATAAAGCCTTGTACCGTACTACGCGGCGTTTGGCGACCAAAAGGGTCAATTACTTCCTCGGAGCTATCTTGAGTGCCACCATTTGTTAATGCCGACTCTTCATCTGCAGCTTGAGCAGTACCTGTCAAGCTCAACACTATAATTAGAAACAATCCAAACATTATTCTCACCCAAGCATGAGAGCTTAGGGCGTGTTCATTTTGATCAGCTTGGATAGATTTAAAATTAGAAAAAAACATTTTTAATAGCCTAATGCTTGGATACTTGAGAAGCTTGATAACTGAGAAGCTTAATAACTTCGTTACTTTGGTAGCCTCGATAAATATACGAATTTTTTGAGGCGTAATTCTATCATGCCTGTTGCTAATAATAAT
>JAHHUJ010000140.1 GCA_020024075.1 Psychrobacter sp. | reverse complement strand
CAACTAAGCAGCCAAAAGCAGCAAATCGCTCAAGCATTACAGTTAGCGCAGAACTCTGTCTCGACAACTGAGACTAAGCTTACAGAAAGACAGGAGAACCCCTTAACCACAGAAGATAAATTCGTACTTGAAAATCAACGTGCTGAAAAACAAAAGTTGGCTGATCAATTAATAGAACAACTGGGCGCTATTAATCAGCAGCTTAAAACCAATGAGCAACGTAAAGGTGAGCAGCAATCACAGCTTGCCATCATCGCTAAACAGAAGCAGGACCTTAAAGTCTGGCAACAGTTGAACGAACTGATCGGCTCTGCTACCGGTAAGAAATTCCGCACCTTTGCTCAAGGGCTAACCTTCGATATTATGGTTGCCAATGCCAATACCCAACTGCAGAAGATGAGCGATCGTTACTTGTTGATACGAGATGAAGAAAGCCCGTTAGAGCTAAACGTCATTGATAATTATCAAGGTGGCGAAGTTCGCAGTACCAAAAACTTATCTGGCGGTGAAGGCTTTATTATCAGTCTGGCTTTGGCGCTTGGTCTTTCTAATATGGCCAGCCATAATATTCGCGTGGATTCACTGTTCTTAGATGAAGGCTTTGGTACGTTAGATGAGGATTCTTTGGATATCGCACTAAATACTTTAACGGGCTTACAGCAGGAAGGGAAACTGATCGGGGTTATCTCTCACGTTCAAGCTTTGAAAGAACGTATCCATACGCAGATTAAGGTGGAAAAGCTATCTGGCGGTCACAGTCAGATTAGTGGCCCTGGTTGTCAACGTATTTAGAGTTTATGGGGTGTTGGATTCGACCACTGCCCCATAAACGTTGATATTAAATTAAATTAACTCAAACAAAACCAAGTTCCTATATCGAATTGGCAGCATCATAGGCAGTCTTTATCGCATGCGAGATATCCGCTACTTTTACACAGTCTCCCACTTCAACAACTTCAATGTCTTGTGCCAACAAGTTGCTACTGTCGAAGACTTGCGGGCGTGCCCCACTAGCAACTACCGCATAATCCGCAACAAAGGCAATAATATTACCTTGCTGATCTTCACAAGAGAAGTTTAATTCATATGCTGATTCTTGTGCTACCTGAACCTCTTGCTCTTCTTTAGCATTTTGAACTTCTTGCACTTCTTGGGTTCCCTGAAAGTAGCTCGGCTCAATGCGAGTTACCTTAAGACCCGGATGCTGCGTCACTCCATAGCGGCGATAGGTCTCAAGCACACTTGGCAACACTGTAATGCCAATGCCCGCCCCTACTTTTTCACTCATCTCGATAATCGCCACTTGGCAACCTTGCTCTGCAAGATATTCAGCAGTTTCACAACCGACGATGCCACCACCGATGATAACCACACGTCCTGTCACTTGCTGCTCACCTGCCAGCACTTTCCAAGCATCACAAACCTGAGAATCGTCTATACCAACAATAGGTGGCATAAAGCTATTGGCACCAGTAGCGACAATTACTGCATCTGGCGATAAGGCAAGAATACTATCCGTATCAGCCTCACAACCTTGCTGAATCTGCACCCCAGCTTGATGACAGGCTTGAGTCAAGTCTTCGATACTACGGCGAATTTCAGCTTTACGTGGCGGTACTGAGGCAATATTAAGCTGACCGCCCAGATGGTTTTGTTTTTCAAACAGCGTCACTTCATGACCTTTGACAGCAGCCACGCGAGCCGCCTCTAATCCAGCAGGACCCCCACCAATCACTACTACTTTTTTAGGCAGCTTAGCTGGGGTGATAGATCGTACCGCTTCAAAGCCATTTTCGGCATTGACCACACAAGCGATAAAAGAGCGATTAAGGACAGTATCAACACAGCCCTCATTACAGCCTATACAGCGGATGATGTCTTGCGGACGTCCAGCAACAGTCTTATTTACCCAGTCAAGATCAGCGAGTAAAGCGCGGCCTATGCCCACCATATCCGCTTTACCCTCATTTAGTAATGCTTCAGCCATAGTAGGATCTATAATACGCCCAGAAGTACTGACTGGGATTGAAACTGCCTGCTTAACTGAGGCGGTGATATCGGCAAAGAAGCAATAAGGCTGTACTCCCATCGGCGGAATGGTATCCGCCATATTACCCGTATGATTGGCCTGAGCCACATGCAGCATATCTACCCCAGCCTGCTCAAGCCACTGGGCAAATATCGGTGCCTCATCAATACTTACCCCACCTTTGCCACGCTCAGGCGTAATCACTGGTAGCTTGTATTCAATAACCATATCAGGAACAGCAGCCCTCATGGCTTGCACCAGCATCAGGGCAAATCGAGTACGGTTTTCTAACGATCCCCCAAACTCATCGCTACGGTTATTCATGACAGGGCTACACAGTACCCCGACCAACCTGTCCCCATGAATACTAATAACATCGATACCCGCCTGCTGAGCACGTAAGGCACAGGCACACATCTTATCAATGATTTGTTTCAGCTTCTCTGCCGTCACCTCATTGACAAAATGATTCATGTCACGGTGCAGTTGAGAATACAGTTCAGCCATTTTGCCGGCATCAAATAATGCATTAAGTGCTTCACTGTTATATTCAGGGTGAAATATCTGTACCCCAAGCTTAGTGCCATAAGCATGAACACTGTCAGCCAATTGCCTAAAGCTTTCAATTTGACTGTCCTCATAAAGCTTTGGGGTAACTGAAAAGCTGCGAACAGGGGCCACATCGCCTAACACGATATAACCGACACCCCCCTTTGCTAGGCGAGTATAAAAAGCACGACTTTGCTCACTGATGGTGCCATCTTTGTCTTCATAACCCGTAGTTAAAGGGGGAAATAAGACGCGGTTTTTAAAGATCTGAGTGCCGATAGTAATAGGTTGTAATATCTTCATGGTGTACTCTAGGTGTCTCTATATCTAGCTTGAGCCAACGGTGGCTTCAATAGCTATAATGCCAGTATTTGTGTCTAAATGCCTAAATATTAATCCTATAAGATTAACTCTGTGTATCATCACTATGCCATATTAGTATAATCACAGACATCCCCTTTGAAAGTATCAACAATAAAAATCCTCCTTTAAAGTTAAAGAAGGATTGCTTACGGCTTGGCTTATAAAGTGTCTTACTCAGCAATCAGTTTATTAATCTCACTAATCATCACCGATAAGGCCGACAAACTAACCTTTGAGCCATTAAGCTTAGATATTTGGCTCGCCATGGTATCAATAGCCTGCTGATGCGTATGTTGCCACTGCTGCAATGCGTCAACTGGTTGCTGCTGCGACAATAGTGTGGTCATCATCTGACGCAAACTACGACTTAACTCATTAAATAGCGCATAACGAGCCCGTCTATCCCAGTGATCTTGCTGTGGCAACTGCTCCACTTGTAGCATTAGCCAGTCAATATGAAGATTTTGGTAAACCTCAAAGTACAGCTGAGCAATCTCTGCAACAGGACGGTCATATTTCTCTGCCAATAAAGCTGTGTCTAATGCATCGATAGCATAAGGCAATATAGCGAAGATTTGCGCATTATCATTATCTAAGCCTAACTCGGTAAGTTCAGCCATATCTTGTTTTAAATGCGACTCAAATTGAGTAGCAATGATGCCTTGAGGCTGGATTAGTTCAGCCACGCTATTTTGGAAACGCTCAATGGTATCGGCTACTTGCAGCTCACTACCAAAGGCATTTATCAACCACACAATGCCCTGCTCTATTACCGCACGAATTCTCAACTCCAACTGTAATAAAGTCAACGCATTTACTTGGTTATCAAGTGATTCAAGCGTCTTCCAACTATTACTAATCTGGAAGATATCTCTAACAATGGCGTAAGCACGACTCAATATCGCCACACCTTGATCCGTCTCTTCAAACAAGCGGAATATAGCTTCAATGCCCAAACGATTAACCATGCTATTGGTCAAATAAGTGCTAACAATCTCACGATGGAGACGATGATGGGTCATCTCATCGAAGAAGTCACCTGCTAGCTTATCAGGGAAGTATTTACGCAGCTCATTAGCAAAGTATGGATCATCAGGTAAATCTGACTCTAGTAGCTGCTCATAGACCCACATTTTGCCATAAGCTAATATAACTGACAGCTCTGGACGCGTCATGCCAGTGCCTGCCGCCATACGCTGCTCAATAACCTCATCACTCGGCAAGAACTCTATCGCTCTGTCCAATCGACCTTCCGCTTCTAAATAGTCAATGATACGCTTATGGTCAGTCAGGTTATCTGCCCCATCAAGATGACTTAACTCTATGGCTTGAGGTTGTAAGTAGTTTTGGCGCAACACCAGCTGAGCCACTTCATCGGTCATACTTTTTAACAGCTCATTACGCTGTTTGGTAGTCATATCTCCTTGTTCAACGACTTTGCCCAGTAAGATCTTAATATTAACTTCATGGTCTGAGCAGTTGACACCCGCTGAGTTATCGATAGCATCAGTATATAACTGACCGCCTTGGTTATCAGGACCACCCTGTAAGGCGAACTCAATACGACCTCGCTGAGTACAGCCTAAGTTACCGCCTTCACCAAGCACTTTGGCTCGGATATCTTCCCCATTGACACGTACTGCATCGTTGGCACGGTCACCGACATCAGCATGGCTCTCGTCCTTGCTTTTGACATAAGTACCAATGCCGCCATTCCAGATAAGGTCAACAGGGGCTTTTAGTAAGCGACTAATTAACTCATTAGGATTTAGGCTGTCTTCTTCTATATCAAAAGCTGCTTTCATCTCATCACTGATGCTAATTGACTTATCTTGACGAGAAAACACCCCGCCGCCTTGGCTAATTAAGGACTTGTCATAATCATCCCACGTTGAACGGGATAGATTAAACAAACGCTCACGCTCTGCATAAGAGGCTTGGGTATCAGGGCTGGGATCAATAAAGATATGTAGATGGTTAAAGGCGGCTTGTAGTTTGATATGCTTCGATAGCAGCATACCATTGCCGAATACATCACCACTCATATCGCCAATACCGACCACGCTGAAGTCATCTTTGTGTTGAATATCCATTCCCAGCATTCTAAAGTGGCGCTTGACTGATTCCCACGCACCGCGAGCAGTGATACCCATTGCTTTGTGGTCATAACCCACTGAGCCGCCTGAAGCGAAAGCATCATCTAACCAAAATCCGTATTCTGCGGCTACGCCATTGGCAATGTCTGAGAAGCTGGCCGTGCCTTTATCGGCAGCTACCACTAAGTAAGGGTCGTCCTCATCATGACGCACGGTATTATCAGGGTGTACCACATCGCCATCGACCAAGTTGTCAGTAATATCAAGCATACCGCGTAAGAAGGTCTGATAACATTCAATCCCTTCTTTTTGAAAAGCGTCTCGGCCATCAGCTGCGCTTTTTTGTTTCACAATAAAGCCGCCTTTAGAGCCGACCGGCACAATCACCGCATTTTTGACCATTTGTGCTTTGACAAGTCCTAGTACTTCGGTACGGAAGTCCTCCATACGATCTGACCAACGCAAACCACCACGGGCTACTTTACCACCGCGTAAGTGAATGGCTTCTACGCGAGGCGAATAGACAAATATCTCAAACATAGGTTTGGGTTTGGGTAAGTTGGTAATCTTACTGGCAGCAAACTTAAAGGACAAGCGGTCTTTACGGTTACCATCGCTATCACGCTGGTAGAAGTTGGTGCGCAACATCGCATTAATTAAATCTAAATACCAACGCAAGATTCTATCTTCATCTAAGCTTTCAACGTTGGCCAACGCGGATTTTAATTGCTCTTGGTAAGCTTTGGTCTTGGAGGCTCGCTCATTCTCGCTGTATTCAGGATTCATACGAG
>JAHHUJ010000014.1 GCA_020024075.1 Psychrobacter sp. | reverse complement strand
TGCTTTGGCTGTCACAACTTCTTTTTTACTTCAGCATACTTTTTGAAACACCACCTAAGAAAGTATCTTCAGTGCGCAAGTTGTTTTTTGGATGCGCCCCACGGAAGGTGACGCTGACCAGATCATTATGGCGATAACTATCTTTGGGCTGAGTCAATACTTGTCCCCAAGTTTGATTTTCTGGTTTATCATCAAAAGTTATGCCGGGTCTTTCAGCAAAACGCTTGTTAGAGCGGTCTGGTGGTGTCACGTCACTGGTCACTTTGGCGCCCTCACGCATGGCCTGAGCCAACTGTACATACTCTTGCTCATAGGCACTTGCTTGATAGGGGCCAAATTCAGTGGAAGCACCTTCATAATGCTGCTGGGCGTATTCTGCTCGAGTGGTAACATAGCCACTGTAATTATTGGCCAAACCAGCGACGACGAAAGTATCCACGCCTACAGGGGCTAATTCTTTAGCTACCGCTTGTCGTAAATGACGTCCGACCATAGTGGTGGGCTCGCCAGGTATGGCAATGAGACCCAAATTCCCGATACGCATTAGCTGTACTGGTTGCTGATTATCAACCCAGCCTAATTTACCTGTGGGTAATAGCACCGGCTTTTCGGCCTGACATTCATCTTGACCAATTGCGGCTACCGCACCAAAAGCAGTTCGAGTCGCACTGCCTAGTATTGAAGTATCCGTCTTATTGACCTTATCGGTTATGCTCAGAGTGTCTTTGGTCATGCCTTCATAGATGCCGGGTGTATTGGCAGGGCCATTTTCACCGCCAGCTGCAAATGAGTAGCCACGAGCAGCAAGGCATAGCTTTTGAGGCCCGGCGCCTTGGGTGAACGCTTCATTAACCTCATACCCTGCTAAGTTTACCCAGCGTGCTCGAGTATCGATGGGTCCTGAGACCGGCTTACCTTGCTCCCATAGCTCAGTTGCTTTTGTTAGCTGCAAAGAGCCATCTCGAATGACGTTGTGCCATTCATTCTGACTGCCCTCATAGCCAGGTGCTGAATTGGCATTACCGCCACTGGCCACCACATCCCCTTCATCTGCGTTAGCAAAAGCGGCCACAAAGTTAGGGTTATGTTGTTGGCTCAGCTTGGCTTCCATGCCCAATTGGGCATAACCTTTGTTGTCGGCGCTCAAGTGAGTAAATTGGTTGCTAAAGCTGGTGGGGTGTATTGCAAACCAATTAATGAGTCCTAACGGAGTATCATCTGCTGCATCAAGGCGCAGCTGTGTCATCGCCTCATTGACACTGCTATCGAAGTCTTTGGCCTCTGGGTTAGCGTAATAAGCGGCCAAAGATCGGTTACGGGTGGCCGCTACTAACTTGCCTTGTGCCAAGCTTAATTTACCCGGAGTCAAATTATTGTGTGCCTGTTTGATTGAGCGTACGATGCCGTTAACGATGGCCTCAAAGGTTTGTTGACTATAACCTGCTAGCGTATCGTCTTGACTGGCAATTTGATACAGCTTTTGATGAGAGTAGCCACCATTACCCACGTGAGTATGAGTCGCAGTGAGCATTACGTTTTCATCAGTATACAGTGAGCCAAATTCCGCCTGCAGACGCTTAATCACTTCAAGCTTTACTGCAGTGAACATAGCGCCCATATCGGCAGAGACATAAACAATGCGGTTTTGATCAGAGGGTTTAGTTTCAGCAATAATAAAAGCTCGAGAATACAAGCGGTCATTAAGACCGGTTACCACTTGCTTTGTAGCATAGCCAAACATCCCTGTCTCAGCAGCAGGGCCGGTAATGTCCGCTTTAGCAGCACCTACCAAATACTCTGAGGCGATAGACTTTGCTAGAGTAGGGGAGTCTGAGTCCACAGTTTGGGCTGAAATAGGGGTTAAGTCGGCTGCAGAGCTGTCGCTGTCCTTAACACAGGCCAGTGAATTTAAAGTAACGGTGGCAGCACAAAGCGAAGTAAGCAGCATAATAATTGCTCTTAATAAAAATGAGGGGGTATGGGATTGCTTAAGTAGTGTTTTCAGTGTTTAATTTGTCACTGTCTACAATCCTCTTTTTATATTTAGGTTCCCCTATGGTGTCGAAGGTATCAAAAATTTGTCCATGCCGCATTACTCCTAACGCTACTGCGTCAGCTGCCTTAGCCCATGAACAATTGGCCTATAGTGAGTGTTGCCAGCCGTTGCACCAAGGCAGTAAGCAAGCTGATACTAGCGAGGCTCTAATGCGCTCTCGATACTCAGCTTTTGTACTGGTTTTGACCGACTATATTATAAAAACCACGCTGCCAGCCCAACAAGCCTTGTTAGACAGACAGGCGATTAAGGCGTGGGCAGAGCAGACCAGATGGGCGGGATTAGAGATTATTGACCATAGCCCAAAAGTAGGCAAACGCCATGCTCAGGTAGAGTTCAAGGCTTATTATTATCAGGACGAGTTAGGCAGTCCCAGCTTGTCTGCGCATCATGAGCTGTCAACTTTCGTTAAAATAAAAGACCGTAAGTCCTCGTCAAAAGACGAAGCTACGGGTGCAGAGAGCTGGTATTTCTTAGACCCTACCGTTAACCTAAAATTGACCCAGAAGCAGCCTTGTATTTGCGGCTCACAAGAGAAAGTTAAACGCTGCTGTGGTCCGTTTTTATAGGTTGACCGAAATAGGCCCGCTTAGCGTTATAAGCTGGCGCCCACTTCTTTGGCGAGGGCTATGCCCTCTTCAATGGTCAAGTATTTGCGTAAGCTGGGCGTGTCTCTAAATTCGATATCCCCATCCCGGAATACCAAGCACTCATTGACCGCCAGCTGCTGCCACTCTTCGTTCTCTGTCAAAGGAACGGTAACGATAATGCTGACCTTATCTTTGTCGGTGGTGACATCGCTAAAGTTAATGGATAGGTCATCATCGGCAAGCTTCGCCTCACCAAACGGGGCTTTACGGGTTAAATAAAACAGCAATGAGTTGGCATAAGCCAGCTGCCAATCCCCATTTGACAACAAACAGTTAAATAGCCCATTGGCGGCTAAATATCGGCACTGTGTGGTCAAAAACTTGAACAGCTCTTGATCCGAAGGACGCTGCTTATAAGTAGACTTCAAGCGATTGATCAAATAGCAAAAAGCGGCCTCGGAGTCTGTGGTGCCTACTGGGCGACAATACTCACTATTGCCATTGTCCTGTAAACGTTGACAGCGCTTAATAAAGCCCTCATGCATTTGGCCATTATGCGCAAACACCCATTGCTCGCCCCAAACTTCACGCACAAAAGGGTGGGTATTGGCTAAGCAGTTGGTGCCTTGGGTGGCTTTTCGGATATGAGCGACCACGTTCAACGCTTTAATCGGGTAGTTCTTTACCAATTCTGCAACAGGTGAGCGGAAGCTAGGCTTATCATCATGAAACACTCTAAGGCCTCGTCCAGAGTTTTGATCGGGGCTTTGATTGGACATATCACAGGCGCTCGGCTCAAAAAAAGCAATACCAAAGCCGTCGCTGTGATGATCCGTATTACCGCCTCTATTATGAAACCCGGTAAAGCTAAAGCCAATATCTGTGGGTGTATTGGCATTCATACCTAATAATTGACACATTTACACTATACCGCCTTTAATCGTCTTCATTGTCTAGTTGTTGAGTTAAGTCAGAAGGTTGACTTACCTCAATACTGTCTAAAATTTGTTTTGCTTTAGTCAAATCTTGTTTTTGGACCCAAAGCACGGCTCCAGAGTTCATGCCAGGTATCGCACTTAAGGCTTGCAAGGATACCTGAATCCCATTATTTTTAAGCAAGTTGGCATGAAGCTCGGCTTGAATATTTGTATCATAGCCTACCAATTTGTACCAATCATCAACCTGATTACTCATGGTTTTACTCCTATTAGTGCAACGTTATTTGAGTGTTTATCTATTTTGAGCATTTAGCTAGTTTAAGTAAGTAGCTGTTTTGAGTAACTGTTATTTAGTGACGATAGACAGCAATTAGCAGGCATGTTTCACGTGAAACAAACTTATATTTTATCTATTTTTGACGCCAACTTGATTCCAGTGATAGGCGGCTAAACGCTTCATTAGATCTGGGTTTTTTACCATGATACTGTCGCCGGTGCGTCCTTGTTCACGGTTGTAATAAATGACATTAAGTCTCAGTAGCCAAAAGGTCACAGCTGCCATGGCCAACATCACTGGTAGCGCCTGCTGTTCAGCTGCGCTCAAAGGACGCTTGCTTTGATAGCCCTCGATAAAAGCTTGCTTCTTTTCGGTATTAAAATGAACGGTCTCCCCTTCATTTGCGTCGCCCCAGGTGGTGCAAAAGTCATTGATAGTAATGGCAATGTCCATCACATAATGTTCCACACTGACTTCTGTAAAATCCAGTAGGCCGGTCAGCTTCTCGTTGCCATTTTCCAAATCCCATAAGGTATTATCAGCGAACATATCTAGATGACAAAGCCCTTTTGGCAGAGAGTCTAAAGGCAGCTGCTCATAACTCTGCCAAATATCGTTCATCAGCTGCGCTTCATCAGCAGGCATAAACTGAGTTTCACGGTCACGCACCTGATCCCAAGGATACAAAGGCACGCCATAATCTTCGGCAGGCGTTAAGCTTTGTAGCACATTGTGTAAAGTGGCCAATGCCTCACCCATGCTATAACACATATTAGGCGTGGTTTGCTTGGGATGTCCCCCAGATAGACAAGGCACTAAAGTAATGGCCTTACCTTCATGATGAATCAGGTAAGGGGAGGAGTCCTTAGTCGGAGCAGATCCTTTGGTATCAGGTGCTACCTTGGCTAGAGGTGCAGCAACCGGCAAGGTATCTTTTAGACGGTTTAAGATAGTGGCCATTTTGGCAATATCTTCGGGAGGACGCTCTTCAAACAAGGTAAACACATAAGAGGGGCTGTCTGCTGTATCCTCTTTGGTTTGGATAAACCAGTTAGAGTTTTTGATGCCTTGGGTAATGGGAATGGCTTTGGCAAAAGAAACGCCAAACATTTGACAAAAATCGGTGAACTGGTCATCTGAAAGGGTAGTATAAACAGACATGAGGCTCTCTTAATAGTTAGGGTTAAAGAATAAATAGTGGAATAAACTAAAAACTAAGGGGTAATTGGGTTGTTAACTATACTCTCATTATACTTAAAAGTCGGCAAGTAGCAGCTATCAGCTTTGATAACAATTTGAGCTAATAACGTTAGGAAAAATTGCTGATAATTTGAAAGGCTAATCATCTAAACTGGCTATTATTTAAACTGACTGTTATCTAAACTAATTAGTATCTCGGATAGTCCTGTTTTAATATGGCGGACATAGTTCATGTCATTTATTAAGGATGACGCTTGCATTTTGTCTATTTTGTTTTCTCTGAGCTTGTCCAATATTTGGGCATGGGGTAAGTAGGTCTCTTCAGTGTTTTCAATAAAGGCGGTTAAAGCCAGTTGTTTTTTTTCAATGAGTTTGGCGTAAGACTCAGGGTCTAACTTCTGTCTAGGTTTAAACAAAGCGCGGACAGCATTGAAGTTAAGCAACATCTCAAACAGGCCTTGGCGCAGTGCCATATAATCTTGATAAATCTCAGTATCAGTTTCAGGGTTACTTAAGAATTGATGCATATTTTTTTGTAAATGCTTACTTTGTTTGACTATTTCTACCACATGAATGGCGGTAATATGAGCCTCGGTCAATTTTTTTTGTAGCTTGCCATTATGATTGACATCAATCTGACTGGTGAAGTTTAAAATTTCGCTATAAAGGGGTTTTATTTGCCACTCATAGATAGTTTGCACATCTAGCTGTAGTGGAGGTTTAGGCTTAGGGAGCCGACCTGTGGGACGAGATAGCTCGGCATTAGGGACATAGATGGCGTGACAGATTACCTCCAGCGCTAAAGTAGTTAGGTGCTGAATTTCGTGAATAACTGCATAAACCGCTGTGTCTGTGGCCTTTAACATATTTTTGTGGATATGTTGGGGCAGGACGGCTTCAGAGTCATCAGGCAGTTGTTTTTTTGGTCTTTTATCGGGTAAAAAGAACTTTAACTTCTCAATAAATTGCTGCTGAATACCCCAAAATACCGATATTCCCAATACGTTGAATAAGGTATGAAATAAAGCCAGTTGTAATAATGGAGAGCTCATACCCACTACTTTTGCGATCCAAGCCACAGCATAAGTTAAGGGCACCCATAGTATTAAAGCCAGCAGCGTAGTAATCCCGTTGTAAATTAGATGAGCGAGAGCCAATCTTTGCCCATTACGATCGCTGCTAAGCATACCTACCAAAGCGGTGGTAAAGCTACTGCCTAAGTTGGAGCCTAAGGCAATTGCAAAACCTTGGGTGAGGGTGACCTGTCCTGCGGCTAGGGCCGCTAAGATTAAGATTAATGTGGCATGTGAGGATTGTAAAACACAGGTTAGTAAAAAGCCGACGAGGGTGAATAGGAGTACTTGGCTGATGCCACTGCCTTCAATGCTGTTCAGCTCAATATTAGCAAAGGCGCCAAAGCCATCTTTAATGGAGTCAATTCCTAAAAAAATTAAGGCAATACCAACCAAAGCCTGTCCAAAAAACTTAAGCCGCTTGTCCAAAAAACCAATAAGAACGCCCACCACTAACATCGGAACCGCTGCAGGACTTAAGCTGACACTTTGACCAGCTAAGGCCAGAAGCCAGGCACCACTAGTTGCTCCTAAATTGGTCCCCAAGATAACAGCTAAGCCGCCAGACAAGGTGATCATGCCTGTGCTTAAGAAGGCGATGGTCAGTAATGAAACCAGAGTCGTTGACTGCAATAGGAAGGTCGAAAAAATACCAAACAAAAAACCTTTGGTCGGCGTAGCGGTACTCTTTGCCATCACTCGCTCTAGGGTGCCGCCAGCGGTATTGTGTAACCCCTCCTCAATACACTGCATACCAAACAAAAACAAAGCCAATCCATAACACAGCACCATCCAAGCTGAGTTCATGATAAAGGAGTAGACGAGAGCTACCAGTAATAGCGCCAGCGCAAGGTACTTTGTTTTTTTAAGATGCCGCAGGACAAAGGTGGGCACCATGCTGTTAAGATAACGGTTTTTCATAGGGATAAGATAAACAGGCAGACTAATTAGGCCAAAGGTTTTATAGATTAGCCTAAATAGCGACAGTACACCATGCGCAATATTATTATTTATTCATTAAAAAGCCTCTTTGATCTCTCAGTAGTCCCTAAATTATTGGTGATAAAAGCCAACTGCCTATTTTGGGTTGGTTTTTTGCTAAAATGAAGGCAGGGCTAGTGCTCTAGGCGGATACTAGGCATAATGCTTATTGGTTAAGTACAAAAATAGCACTCACTTTAAGCAGTATTTGTTCAAAATTTTAGAAACAGGATAAAGGCAATGTTGGCAAAAAGAATTATTCCATGTTTGGACGTAGATAATGGCCGTGTGGTTAAGGGCGTACAGTTTGTGGATATTAAGGATGCTGGGGATCCAGTAGAAGTGGCGCGTCGTTATAATGAACAAGGGGCGGATGAGATTACCTTTTTGGACATTACCGCAACCCATCACGGGCGAGATACTACCTATGACATGGTCGAGCGCATTGCTGAGACGGTATTTGTGCCTTTAACTGTGGGCGGCGGTGTGCGTAAAATTGAAGACATCCGTAATTTGCTCAATGCTGGTGCAGATAAAGTAGCGATTAACTCAGCCGCGGTATTTACCCCAGAGTTTGTTGGCGAGGCCGCTGCTAAGTTTGGTAGCCAGTGCATTGTGGTAGCCATTGATGCCAAGCGCGTAGCCGATGTAGATGGTGAGCCAAGATGGGAGATTTTCACTCATGGTGGTCGTAAGCCTACAGGGATTGATGCTGTGGCTTGGGCCGCTAAGATGGCTGATTTGGGCGCTGGCGAGCTACTGGTTACCTCGATGGATGGTGACGGTACCAAGCAGGGCTATGACCTAGAGCTAATGAAAGCCATTACTAGCACCGTTAATGTTCCGGTAATTGCCTCTGGTGGTGTCGGTAATTTGCAGCATTTGGCGGATGGGGTTCTCAAAGGTGGCGCTGATGCCGTGCTGGCTGCCAGTATCTTCCACTTTGGAGAATATACCATTGGCGAGGCCAAGCAGTTTATGGCAGATCAAGGTATTGAGATGCGTCTATAGCGACTTTTATAGCGCTAAAATAGCAGTAATAAAGAGGGCTATAGAGGCTGTGGTGAAATAGTTACATTTTTGTGGCTATTAAGCTAGTTATTAACCACGATTGCTACTAAAACCGCCTTTAAAAAATGTTATCATAGCTGTAATTTTATTTCATCATTCGGATTAGGATGTCGTTATGCAAGATTTACAAAAACAACGTGAAGCCGTTACTCATATTGAAGGCAATTTATACCAAAATAAAGACGCTCGTATCGGTATCGTAGTGGGTCGTTTTAACGCCTTTGTTGTTGAGTCATTAGTAGACGGTGCTATTGATGCCTTATTACGTCACGGCGTATCTGGTAGCAATATTAGTGTGATTCGTGTGCCTGGTGCATTCGAGTTGCCATTAGCCGCGCAGCGTGCCGCAGAATCAGACCGCTTTGATGCTGTTGTGGCACTGGGTGCAGTTATCCGTGGTAGCACGCCTCACTTTGATGTGGTAGCCAACAGCTCTGCAAGTGGTCTAGCTAGCGTCTCTATGGACTACAATATCCCAGTTATTAATGGCATCTTAACCACAGATACCATCGAGCAGGCTATTGAACGCTCAGGCACCAAAGCAGGCAACAAAGGCTCTGAAGCTGCGATGGTAGCGCTTGAGATGATCGCTGTATTGTCTCAACTTGATGTTGATTATGATGAAGAAGACTAAGTTAGTTGTTATATTTAGTTTAGTCTTTATATTTAGTAAAGTTTTATCCCGTTAGTTGCCGCCGCAGTTTTGACTGCGGTGGTTTTGTCCCTAAAATATTATTTAGTTAATAACCCATAGTAATGTCAAAGCTCGCTCTTTGATGATAGGTATTTATATACATGAGCACTCAAAATCCGGCACATACTAAAGACAACCCTCAATCAAATGATCAGTTTGATATAAATGAATCTAGTTACAAAACCAGTCACGCTGCTGTGCGTAAGGCACGTCGTTTTGCTTTACAAGGCCTATATGAATGGTTGATGACGGATCATCGCTTTGAGCAAACAGGGAAGAGTGAGTGGAAAGAGAACCCTCCTCATGATATTGCAGCGCGTACTCGTGCCAGCAATGCTATGCACACCGTACATCTGGGTTATTATCACACTATGATGCGTGAAATTCCTGAGCAAATTGATGAGCTAGAAGCTTTAATTGCTCAGCATTTAGACCGCGAGATTGATCAGATTGATATGGTGGAGCACGCTGTGCTGCTTATCGGTGCTTATGAGTTAAAGCACAGCTTACACATTCCTTATAAAGTTGTGCTTGATGAAGCGATGAAGCTGAATACTCATTTCGGTGCTACCGATGCCCATAAGCTCATCAATGCGGTCATGGACAAACTGGCTGCAGAGCTGCGTACTGTTGAAGTGGAAGCCGATAAAGGTACGGGCTATAAACAAAAAAAACAACAAGCCAAAGCCGTTCAACCAAGTGCTGCACAAGCAGATAAGGCTGTAGTTGATAAAGATAACGCTAAGCAAACTGCGATGGATGCACCAAAAAATTCAGAGACGCAGCAACAACCGAGCCAACCAAAACCACGAATTGGGCTTAAATCAAAAAAATAGCCGAATAGAGGCTTGGGCTTATTAAGTTTTATATATAAAGGCAAGGCTATCTATTGAACCCGATAGATAGCCTTTTGTTTAAATAGTCTTAGCCTAAGACAGTAAGCCTATCAAACTTTAGGATGAAGACTGATGACTGAATTTGAGCTTATTTATCGTTACTTTAAAGCCCAAGACTCTCAGCAAACAAGCATTGAGCATACCTCTATTATCAAGGATGTGGGGGACGACGCTGCAGTAGTAGCCATTAATACGCCCAGTCAGTGGGTCACTTGTGTTGATACTTTAATCCAAGGTCGGCACTTTAGCGAAGACTGGCAGCAGGTGTCTGATTTGGCCTTTGCAATTGGTTATAAGGCGGTTGTGGTTAATGTCTCTGATATCGCGGCCATGGGCGCCAAGCCGCACAGTATCTTATTGGCACTGGCTTTACCGGAGCGTCTCGCTAATGAGACATGGTTGGGGGAGTTTGCTAAAGGGCTGTTTCATGCTTGTAAGCAGTTTGGCGTAAGACTGATTGGAGGCGATACCACCCGTAACGATAAGCTGGTTATTAGTATCACTGCAAACGGGATGCTGCCTGCCGCCATTCAGCCTGTCTATCGCAGCGGGGCTAAAGTAGGGGATAAAGTCTATGTTTCTGGCACTATAGGCGATGCCAGTTATGCCCTTAATCATCCAGAAACTGAAGCTGGAAAGCAGCTGGCTCATCGACTACATATGCCCACTCCCCGCAGTGCCCTAGGTCAAAAGCTTGCTAGTGCTGGCTTGGCAACGGCGATGATGGATGTCTCTGATGGATTGGTGCAAGACTTAGGCCACTTATGTCAGCAAAGTAAGGTGGCCATAAGTCTACAGTTAGATAAGCTGCCGACAAGTGAGCCATTACGGCAGGTGGAGTTGGCCGAAAGACTGCGCTGTCAGCTGACAGGGGGAGATGATTATGAGTTGGTATTTACCCTGCCGGCATCGGTACAGCTACCCCAAAGCTTACTGTCTTCAGTATCTACACAGGTAACCTGTATTGGTGAAGTGATAGAATTGCAACAAGCTGAGCCAGACGGTACTGCTAATTTTGGGTCATCCACTATACAGCTTACGTATCAAGGAGCTGTAGTTACTGAGCAAGCCCCTTATCCTTTTGCTAGTTTTCCTAACTTGCAGGGTTATCAGCATTTCAGTAGCTAATCCAGAATTTAACAAGAATAAGCCCACTGAATACTAGGGAGCGACAATGTCACTAGACTCTAATATGAACCATAAGCCAGATATTAGTAAGGCCAACGAATGTCCTCCTCTGCCGTTAGGGGCCAGTATGCTGGATAAGATAGTTTATTGGTTAGGAATAGGTTTGGGTAGTGGGTTGCCCAAACGAGCACCAGGAACTTGGGGAACCTTAGGCGGTTTAGTGATAGCTTTGCCTTTATTACAGCTGGGCTTTATCTCTTTCTTAATCATTACTTTGGTGGCAAGTATAGTAGGCATTTGGATTTGTGATAGAACCTCAGTATTGATGCAAGTCCATGATGATCCGCACATTGTATGGGATGAGTGGGCTGGTATGTGGATCAGCTTATTGCCACTGTCTTTTATTATCACTTATGCTCCGCAATACCTGAGCATAGGCTACTATTGGTTTGCAATAATTCTGTCTTTTATTTTATTTAGATTTTTTGATATAGCGAAGCCCAATCCTGTCAGATGGGCGGATAGAAAACTAAGCGGTGGTTTAGGTATCATGTTGGATGATATTTTAGCCGGTATTATGGCGTTAGTGGCTTGGCTGATGATTGTGGTCAGTATTGTGATTCTCTATCCTAGTAGTTATGGGGCTTAGTTATACATATCTTAGTTATGCATATTATAGTTATTGAGCCAGTTGTAGCAACTGGCTGGAGAATAATGTCAGAGCTTTGCTTAAAAGTTTTACGAAAGCCATAGGCAACAATAGTGCAACTGAATCTGTTTTAGTAGTTTTGATATATTATTTTAGAGAAATAACGGCTTTTTGGTGTCTGTTACAATAAGCCATTAGTTATTGATTTTGTTATTTAATTCACTTTTTATTTTGCCATTTTTTATTTTGCTAAGAGTTAACCGCTTATGACTACCACATTAACGACGATTATTCTTGCAGCGGGTAAAGGTACCCGCATGAAATCTACTAAACCTAAAGTGTTACAAACGTTGGCAGGCAAGCCGTTGCTGTCCCATGTGCTAGACACTTGTCAAAGTGTGAAGGTAGATAAGACTATTGTGGTCTATGGATTTGGTGGTAGTCAGGTACAGCAGGCGATGCAAGATTATGAGCTAACTTGGGTTGAACAAACTGAACAGTTAGGTACAGGTCATGCGGTTCAAGTGACTTTGCCAGAGTTGCCTACTGAGGGTAAAAGCTTAATCTTATACGGCGATGTCCCTCTAGTTAGTGCCAAAACTTTGACACGTCTAAAAGAGGCCAACGTTGAAGGGATGTCTATGTTGACGTTAACCGTTGACAATCCTTTTGGTTTGGGCCGTATTAAACGCGATGAACAAGGTAATATTATCGCAATTGTTGAGCAAAAAGATGCCAATGAGCAAGAGCAAGCCATCCGTGAAATTAATAGTGGTATCTATTGTGTAGACAATACTTTATTGCACAAATACTTGCCAAATCTGTCTAATGACAACGCGCAACAAGAATACTATTTAACCGATATTGTTAAGATGGCTGTGGCGGATGGTATTGCAATTACCGCTATTGAACCCGATTATGAGTTTGAGATTGAAGGGGTAAATAACCGTCAACAGTTGGCCAGTCTTGAGCGTAGTTGGCAAGCTAAATTGGTAGAAGATTTACAAGTTCAAGGAGTGCAGTTCGCTGACCCAAGTCGAGTTGATATTCGTGGTGAAGTCAGTGTCGGTCAAGATGTATTTGTCGACATCAACGTGGTGTTCAAGGGCAAAGTAAGCTTAGGTAGCAATGTAACCATTGAAGCTGGCTGCATTATTAAAGACACCCAAATTGGTGATAATGTACATATCAAACCTTACTGCGTCTTTGATGAAGCGCAAGTGGGAGAAGAGGCGACTATTGGGCCATTTGCACACTTGCGCCCACAAAGTATTTTGAGTGATAGAGCGAAAGTTGGTAACTTTGTTGAGATAAAAAAATCGACAATAGGTATTGGTAGTAAAGTAAATCATCTTAGCTATATTGGTGATGCTGAGGTAGGCGCTGGGGTTAATATTGGCGCAGGTACGATTACCTGTAACTATGATGGCGTCAACAAATATAAAACCATTATTGGCGATAACGCCTTTATTGGTACAAACTCAAGCCTTGTTGCTCCTGTTCATATTGGGAATACAGCAACTATTGGAGCAGGTTCAGTAATTACTAAAAATGTCGATGACAATGCGTTGGCGATTGGCAGAGGACGTCAGGTTCAAAAAGCCAACTATAAACGTCCCACAAAAAAGAATTAATTCAGTTAACCTGATTGCCATATCTTAAGGAATATGGGCTTTAAAGAGCCCATTAATAATTTTGTGAAATTAAACAGCTAATAACAGTAAACTATATTGATGAGTAAAAAGCGGGCCAGATAGGATTGGCTCTACTGTAATACCTTATCAGTAACTATGATTTAAGGATTTTTTATGTGTGGAATAGTGGGTGCGGTAGCAGAGCGTAATATATCAAATGTATTGTTAGAAGGATTGAAGCGTTTAGAGTACAGAGGTTACGACTCAGCTGGTTTGACCATTATCCGTGAGGGTGGACTGCATCGTGAGCGTCAAGTGGGCAAAGTACAAGCCTTAGTGGATGCTGTACAAAATGATAGCGAAAAATTTAAAGGTAATATTGGTATTGCTCATACCCGTTGGGCGACTCATGGTGAGCCTGCACAGCACAATGCTCATCCGCACGTTTCAGGTAAAGTGGCGGTGGTTCACAATGGTATTGTTGAAAACTATGGCCCCCTAAAAGAAGAGTTAATAGAAAAAGGCTATACTTTTACTTCTGAGACGGACACGGAAGTTGTGGCGCACTTAGTAGCTGAAGCCTACAAAGAAACCAATGATTTATTGAAGGCAGTTGAGAAAATTGTTCCTTTATTACATGGTGCTTTTGCTTTAGGCGTGATTCATGTGGATAATCCAGATGAGCTGATCACTGTGCGCTTAGGGTCACCTTTGGTTATCGGTGTGGGTATTGGAGAGAACTTTATTGCATCTGATCAGCTGGCACTATTGCCAGTAACCAACCGTTTTATGTATCTAGAAGAAGGCGATATTGCGGTTGTTAAGCGTGACAGTATTCAAGTATTTGCAGACGGTCAGCCGGTAGAGCGTAACATTACCGAGCTAGATGCTAAAAACCATAATGCCGATAAAGGTGAGTTTAAGCACTATATGCTTAAAGAGATCTATGAGCAACCTGATGCTGTAGCCCGTACTATTGAGATGGGTGCGACTAGAAATGATTTAAGAGACGAGTTTTTAAAGCGTCATGATGCGCTTTTGGCCAAAGTTCGTAATATTCAAGTTTTGGCTTGTGGCACCAGCTATCATGCCGGTCTGATTGCCAAATACTGGTTCGAAAACTTAACCCGCCTGCCTTGCTCTGTTGAGGTGGCGAGTGAGTTTCGTTACCGTAATCCAGTGGTAGTGGATGATACTTTAATTGTTTGTCTGTCTCAGTCAGGTGAGACCGCCGATACCTTATCTGCCCTTCGTGAAACTCAGCGTAGAGCTAAGGAAGGTGAGATCAAAGGTCTAACTACTCTAAGTGTCTGTAACGTAGCGACCTCATCTCTAGTTCGTGAAACCGA
Source organism: Psychrobacter sp. (assembly GCA_020024075.1). Lineage (GTDB taxonomy): Bacteria > Pseudomonadota > Gammaproteobacteria > Pseudomonadales > Moraxellaceae > Psychrobacter. Next base: position 2,964 of record JAHHUJ010000014.1, on the reverse strand, counting down.
TATCTTTATCCCAACACTGGCTGGTGTCGAGATTGGTGTAGCGTCAACCAAGGCCTTTACCACTCAACTGGCAGCTTTGATGCTGCTAGTATTGAAGGTTGGTAAAGTGCAGCAGCGCATTGAACCAGAGCAGTTATCTGAGATTGTGACTGAGATGCATAAACTAAAAGGTCAGCTTGATAGAAGCTTAAACTTAGATCAGGCGATCGAAGCTATGAGTCAGAAATTTGAAGCCAAACAAAGCACCCTATTCTTAGGCCGCGGGGTTCAGTTCCCATTGGCTTTAGAGGGGGCGTTAAAGCTAAAAGAAATCTCCTACATTCATGCTGAGGGCTATGCTGCAGGCGAGTTGAAACATGGTCCATTGGCTCTAGTAGATAAAGACATGCCTATCGTGGTGCTTGCGCCAAAAGACAGCATGCTAGATAAGCTAAAGGCGAATATGCAAGAAGTTCACGCCCGTCATGGTGAGCTATTTGTATTTGCTAGCGAGTCGAGCCAGTTGGTTAGCGAAGAGAGGTTACATGTGATTCATGTGCCAGATGTCAATGAGCACTTAGCACCAATTGTTTATAGTATTCCAGTACAGTTCTTGTCTTACCATGTGGCGGTGATGCGCGGTACTGATGTGGATCAGCCACGTAACTTGGCCAAGTCAGTTACGGTCGAATAATGAACAGTTAGAGAGTAGATTGTAAAAGCCCCTGCCAGAACTCTGTCAGGGGCTTTTTGATTGAATGTTTGAGTGCAGAGTGTTAAGTTAAAGCTTAACGCAGGCCTTTATAAAGGAAATAACAGCCCACAATGGTTAATAGCACCGCAAAGCATTTCTTTAGCATAGCCGGTGATAAAATATGCGCCACTTTTGCCCCAAGTTTGGCGGTAAAGAAGCTCATAGAAGCAATGCCTAAAAAGGCATAAATGTGCACGAAGCCAATGGTATTAGGAACATCAATTTTTTGCTGCATTCCAAATAACATAAAGCCCAATGCACCTGCAATGGCAATGGGTAATCCGCAAGCCGCTGAAGTTCCGACCGCTTTTTGCATTACCACCCCATAACGGGTTAAATAAGGTACAGTCAAGCTACCACCGCCGATACCGAAGATGGCAGAAGCAATACCGATAACCCCGCCTGCTGCCAATTGTTTAGGTGTTGAGGGTAGATCTGCAGGAGCATTGCTGACATTAGTGCTGTTGGTCGCTGGCTTTTTCCCGCCTCTAAACATCTTTTGAGCAACCCATAACAAGAATATACCAACAATAATTTGTAGATGAATACCTGAAATCAATCCTGCCAATCCTGCACCAAAGAAGCAGCCCAATGCCATGCCGGGGGCTAAGTTTTTGAATACCGGCCACATCACTGAGCCTTTTTTATTGTGCGCCATAAGTGAGCTTATGGAGGTGACAATAATGGTCGCTAGTGATGTACCTAATGCCAAATGCATGATGGTGTCAGGGTCATAATTCATTTGGGTAAATACAATGAACAGTAGCGGTACGATGATGGTGCCACCGCCCACGCCAAAAAGCCCTGCAGCAAATCCTGCCAGAGCGCCAATGATTAAAAAGATGATTAATTCCACAGGGTATTTTCTTCTCAGTTAAAAGATGGAGGGGGAGGGCTACTTCATGTTAGGTAGCCGTTTTAGTTAAAAGCTATATGTTATTTATAGGACTTTTTAACTAAAATAGCTACCATCAATAATAACTGCTTGGACTAGGCAATAGCAACCTCAACCAATTGGCCTAGCTGATGGTACGAGCGATTAAAGTAAACCAAACTGTGCTCAGCGGTATCTTGAGTTTTAGGGAGCTTGATGTCGACCACTCGGCACATAAACACACTGTGCGTGCCCACCTGCTGGATCTGATCAATCTCACAGTCGAAGCTGACCAAAGCATCTGCTAACACTGGCGCTCCAGTAGTCAGCTGTGTCCACTGGGCTTGCTCAAAGCGCTCGGCTTGAGTGAGCTTGGAGGCAAAGGCATTGGAGATGGACTCATGCTGTGCGCCTAATACATTCACACTCAAGATTTTATTTTTAACAAAATGGCTGTGTGAGCGAGAGGCTTGATTCATACAAACCAACAAGGTTGGCGGTGTATCGGTAACGCTACACACCGCAGAGGCCGTAAACCCGTGCATGCCAGAGTCACCGTAGGTGGTGACGACATTGACTGCAGTGGTTAACAAAGACATGGCATCTCTAAAGTCAGTAGCTTCAATCATTACTTTAATCCTAAATTCAAAAACGATGGTGGCTAGAGACTAGCCACTTTTGATACGATCATAGCTTAAGAGTTAAGCTCATCACGCACGATTTTGGCACCAGCACTTAACGCCTTTAGCTTACCTCGGGCCACTTGGCGCGACAAAGGAGTCATGCCACAGTTGGTCGAAGGATAAAGCTTATCAGCGTCTACAAATTGCAGCGCTTTACGCAAGGTAGCCGCCACCTCTTCTGGGGTCTCAATAGTGTTAGTAGCCACGTCAATGGCACCCACCATTACTTTTTTGCCTCGAATAAGTTCGATCAGATCCATTGGCACACGAGAGTTTTGACATTCAAGCGACACAATATCAATCTTTGACTGTTGTATTTTTGGGAAGGCCTCTTCATATTGGCGCCACTCTGAACCCAAGGTTTTTTTCCAGTCATTATTGGCCTTGATGCCATAGCCGTAGCAAATATGCACTGCGGTTTCACACTTTAGCCCTTCAATAGCACGCTCTAAAGTAGCGATGCCCCAGTCATTAACTTCATCGAAGAAGACGTTAAAAGCAGGCTCATCAAATTGGATGATGTCTACACCAGCGGCCTCTAACTCACGTGCTTCTTGATTTAAGATGGTGGCAAATTCCCAAGCCAATTTCTCACGGCTTTTATAATGGCCATCATACAAAGTATCGACCATGGTCATTGGACCGGGCAAGGCCCACTTAATTGGCTGATCGGT
>JAHHUJ010000139.1 GCA_020024075.1 Psychrobacter sp. | reverse complement strand
GTAGTAGTCTTAGCATGATAGCTACTCGGATAGACAATAATTGATGACCATCCTTTATACCACTCAAGCCCTAAATTCAATATTGGCAGGCAGGCTTGCAGTGCAATCGACTGTTTCATGCGGTCAGTTACCACAAAGTCCTGTGCCCCTTTAATAGACTTGTGATGCAAAAACAACGTGGCTAAATCAAACAGCCGTTCTAATTCTGCTTCAGTTAACCTATCTAATATCGCAATATCCCGAGCAACCTCTTGCCACTGGGATTGAGTATAGTCGCTTTTGTCTATAATGCGCTGATCGTTCCAGTTTTTTAGTTTATCAAACATAGACACTATCCTTTTACCGTAATACCTCTTAACCCACAACCAAACGCATAAGCTGAGTACTGACATAACCGCCAATAGTGCCCACAGCATAGCCTAAGATACCCAAGAATACCCCAACAGGTGCTAATGACGGGTGAAAAGCAGTTGCCACAATCGGTGCAGAGGATGCGCCCCCAGTATTGGCGTTAGAACCCACCGCTAAGAAGAAGAACGGCGCACGAATCAGTCTGGCCACAATAAAGACAATCATCACATGGATACACATCCATAATAAGCCGATTAATAATAATCGCCACTGAGACACTAGGCCATTTAAGTTGATTTGCATACCAATGGCAGCAATAAGAATAAAGATAAATACCGTCCCCATCTTTGAGGCACCGATATGATCTAAGCGGCGCACTTTGGTAAAGGAGAAGCCCACACCAATTAAGGTAATGATAACCACCATCCAGAAGAAGGAACTGGCGAAGCTGTACTGTACCGCCCAAGTATACGGCGAGAAGAAACTGGCAATCTTCCCACCCAAGAAGTGTGCCAAACCCACCATAGCAAAGCACAGACCAAACATCACCATCAAGTCATTAAGACTCCCAGGGCGGGCATTATCACGCTCATAGCTCTCTACCGCTGCCACCACTTTATCAATACTTCCGGTGTCTGCACGCAAGAATCTATCAATCTTATCCGTGTGCTTAGCCATCACTAAGATAGCCAATAACCATAATGACGCATTGGTGGTATCGACCAAAATCATCATACCAAATAAGTCATCACTGACCCCAAACAGCTCCTTCATGGCTGCTTGGTTGGCAGCACCGCCGATCCAGCTGCCAGCCACTGCAGAGAAGCCGCGCCACAAGGTGTCGTCAGTAAACATCTCAGGGGATATCCATTTGGCGATGCCTAAACTTATAGGACCGCTAATGACAATGGCTATACTGGCTGCAAAAAACATGGCAACAGCTTTCCAGCCTAGTCCCAAAATCTTGGGTACATCCATTGACAAGGTCATTAGCAATAAGCTTGCGGGTAATAAGTATGTGGCGGTGAAGCCGTAAATTTGGGTGCCGATGCCGTCAGCAAATACTCCCAAACTGTTCAAAATCGCTGGAATAAAACAACATAATACGATACCAGGCAGCACCGCATAAAACCTACGCCAGAATTTACCCGGTAGTCCTTGGGTATAAAATACCAGCCCGATAATGGCCATAATAATGCCAAAGGCTAAAGGAAGGCTATCAATAGCCAAGTTATGAAAAGATAAGTTTGATAAATCTGGCATATGCTGACTCCAGCATGGCTATAGAGTGAATAGATAATGAGCTAAAAATGAGCTAAAAAGCGGTCAGTATAATAAAGGGTTATATTACCTGCAACACAATACTGTACTTGGTTGTTATGAAAGGGCTACTTGCAGTTCTATCAATAATTAGCAGCACTTATCAAAGACATCATGTGTTAAAGATAGCGCTTATTATGGCTAATAGGTATTACAGGATTCCTGAGTTATAAAACAAGTACATACAGCAATCAATGGGTCAGATAAGTGGCATAAAATGAGCAAAAAATTTGCTAACTGCTTTTTTATTCGGAATAATGGCAGGGTAATCTGCAAGATAGGTAATTATTCAAAATTCTGAATTATTTATCGGTCTAAACAGGAATCAAATTGAAAGATCTTCGACTATCTAAAGGAAAGTATAATGAAAATAGCTGTCAGCGATGGCATCGACTATGCACTTAACTGTAATTATAGACTAACTGAAGTTGAGGCAACCGATTTTACCAATATCGCTGCCATTGTAGTGACAATGGAAGATCTGCCTAAAGCTCATGCAGAAATTGAAGACCTAGGTTTCTCAATCCCTATTTTTGTGGCTATTAAATATGGGGATAGTGTTCCTGATGAGTGGCTACCGCATGTATATGGCGTGTTAGAGCTTGCTGATGATCAAAAATACTATAACGGCCAACTGGTGAATGCCGCTGCTGCTCATTACATCGATAATTTAGACCCACCATTCTTCCAAGCACTACGTGAATATACTGATTATGGTAATGCTGCATTTGATTGCCCAGGGCATCAAGGTGGTCAGTTCTTCCGTCGCCACCCTTCTGGCCGTCGTTTTTTCTTATATTTTGGTGAAAACTTATTTCGTTCAGACTCCTGTAATGCTGATGTGGGTCTAGGTGATTTGCTTATCCATGAAGGCCCTGCTTATCAGGCTCAGGCACACGCGGCCAAAGTGTTTAATGCTGACAAAACTTACTTTGTACTAAACGGCACCTCCTCTTCAAACAAAATTGCCATTGGCGCCTTGGTAGCCCATGATGACTTGGTATTATTTGACCGCAATAATCATAAATCAGTGTATCAAGGTGCGCTATCTATGAGCGGTGGTACGGCGGTTTATTTAGAAACCGAACGCAACGCTTATGGCTTAATCGGCGGGATCGCTTCACACTGCTTTGATGAAGCTGAGATACGAGATCGTATCCGTGAAGTGGCTCAAGAGCGTGCCGATGACAAGCGTCCGTTCCGTCTGGCTGTGATTCAGCTCGGAACTTACGACGGTACTATTTATAATGCACGTCAAGTAGTCGATAAAATAGGCCACTTATGCGACTATATTTTATTCGATAGTGCTTGGGTCGGTTATGAGCAGTTTATCCCTATGATGCGTGATTGCTCGCCTTTGCTACTTGAGCTGACACCAGATGACCCCGGTATCTTAGTGACTCAGTCGGTGCATAAACAGCAGGCAGGCTTCTCGCAAGCGTCGCAAATCCACAAAAAAGACAATCACATCAGTGGGCAGGCACGCTATGTAAATCACAAACGCTTTAATAATGCGTTTATGATGCATGTGTCGACCAGTCCATTTTATCCGTTATTTGCCTCACTTGATGTCAACGCTAAGATGCATGAAGGCAAAGCTGGTCAGCGTATGTGGCATGAGTGCATTATCGGGGGTATTGAGGCGCGTAAGATGCTGCTTGATACCTGCAGCTTAATTAAACCTTTTGTGCCACCAACCATTGATGGTAAGCCTTGGCAGGACTATGATACCGAGCAGATAGCTAATGACATCCGCTTCTTTGAGTTTAAAGCTGGCGAGCGGTGGCATGACTTTGAGCAGTATGAAGATAAGCAGTACTTTATTGACCCCTGTAAGCTATTATTAACCACACCAGGGATCAATATGGAAACTGGTGAATATGAAGAAACTGGTGTCCCTGCGCCATTATTGGCTCATTATCTGCGTGAAAGTTCAGTGATACCGGAGAAAGCGGACTTAAACTCTATCCTATTCTTGCTGACCCCAGCTGAGACATTGGCAAAGTTCCAACATCTTGTGGCACGTATTGTACGCTTTGAGGCGCACATTAAGGCCAATAGCTTGGTTAGTGAAGTATTGCCTTCATTGGCGAAGTCCTATCCTCAGTATCGCAAGCTAGGCATTAATGAGCTGTGTCAGCGCTTGCATAGCTTCTATGCTAAGCACAAGCTAAATCAGTTGCAGCAACAGATGTTCAAAAGACAGCATCGTCCAAAGTTTGCAATGCGAGCTTTTGATGCGCATAACGCTTTTGTACGTAATGACATTGAACTGGTGCCGTTATCGCATATTGAAGGCCGTATTGCGATGGAGGGGGCATTACCCTACCCGCCTGGCGTATACTGTATCGTTCCTGGCGAAGTTTGGGGCGGCGCTGTCTTAGACTACTTCTTAGCCCTTGAAGAAGGCGTGAACTCTCTTCCAGGCTTTGAGCCGGAAGTACAAGGGGTATATTGGGAGTATGATGCTAATGGGCATAAGCGTGCTTGGGCCTATGTGCTAAAAGATGACTCTATACCCAGTTTAGAGTCACAATTTAAAACCCATGAAGTGTCTAGAGATTTGGAAGCTGAACCAGATAGTGACGTGTTTTTAAATAAGCAAGAGGCCCTGACCCCTTTTGGTCATATTTAAATTTTTAACTTGTGAGCAATAAATGAAATTAGTATCAAATATTTCTTGTTTAGGCTTAACTGCCCTATTTTTATCTTTAACAGGTTGTGCTACACAACAAGGTCTTGAGTCTTCCTCTCAAGGTCAGGTATCTACTCTCAGTAGTAGTCAAAGTAAAAATAAGGCAGATGACAAAAATAAAATGGATTCTGTGACCATTCAACCGAAGAAAAAAACTTATTTCTTTTCGTCAAGTGAAATTAAAGATATTAGCTCAGCCTATAAGGCAGGAAGCTGCGACTTGAGTAATTTAAGTCTACAAAGCCAAAAGTATGGCTTAGAAGATACTTGGGTTAACTTGTATGACAGAACTCCAAAACCACTCTCTGAGCTAAATAATCAAGAAAAATGCTTTTTGGCACAAAGCAATGAGTTATACGCTTATAGCGATGACTTCTATGATGAGTCGGCAGAAAGCCTAAATGAAACTTGGTATAAGGGCAATATTCCAAGTGATGCAAAAGTGGCTACTCTGCGTTATTTGACCCCAGTTGCGTTAATATCCAAATGTGATCCTGATTTAGGTCGTCCTATTATCATTGATTATGAAAAAGATGAGCAAGGTAAAGTGGTACGCACCATCTTGGTAAATGAAGACTTTGACTTTAGTTGTGTTAACTAACAGTTATGGTGAGTTTATAGCCAATTAACTTGTATTAAAAAGCAGCTTTAGGGTTGCTTTTTTTATGCGCCAAATTAATTAATAGCAGAGTTAAATTTAAGGTTTACATCGAAGTTCTAGTGTACTAGAATACTGATACAATTAATGAGACTTAATAATCGCCTTTAATGCTGAACGTGTTTAATAAACTAGCTAACAATGACGCCATATCCTATGACTAATAATACTAATGACGCCGCCTATCTAAGCCTAGTACAGCATCTCACCGAGCTAACCGATAGCCAAGAGATAGATGCCATATTAGCAGCCTTGCTAACCGATAAAGAGCTACAAGACATCGCCAACCGAGTGCGAATTTTTGATTTATTACAGCATGGTGTCACTCAGCGCGCTATCTCTCAGCAGCTTGGAGTGGGTATTGCTACTGTCTCTCGAGGTGCCAAAGCGTTGCAAAGACAAGAAGATGCCATTAATAAGTTATTAAAAGTGCATCGCAGATAAGGATCTTTTTTAGCCCCTTTTAACTCCTAATTTTTGCCATTGGAATTTATTTATGAGTCAAGAACCTGATTACCCCTTACCACAAATGATTGATATTCCCAGTAAGCCAATACGCATTAAGCTTACCGAAGATATTGATTTTTTTGAATTATTTAAGCGTATAGAATCAGAATTTGAAACTTGTTATTTGCTTGAGTCTTTAGGGGCTGAAGGCCATATGTCGCGTCATCATGCTATAGGCTTCTCACCGGTAATGACTATTGCTGCCACTAATCGCAACACGTTATCAATAACCGATAACTTAACTGGAGAGACCCGCGATTATCAAACAGACAATCCTTATCAGTTATTGCGTGAGATAACCCCTCAGCATGTATTG
>JAHHUJ010000138.1 GCA_020024075.1 Psychrobacter sp. | reverse complement strand
TAATAATGACAGCCGAGTGACCAGCCTGACTTATTATGGCTATGAAAAATTAGCAATTAATCAGGGCAAACTGATTATCGAGGAAGCCAAACGCTTATTTGATATCGAAAATGCAGTAGCCATACACCGTATCGGTGCGCTAGAGATTGGCGATATGGCGGTGTGGGTTGGAGTCTCCTCTAAGCACCGTTATCCCGCTTTTGATGCTTGCAAATGGATATTGGACACTATTAAGGCTGATATTCCGGTATGGAAGCAAGAGTATTACCAAGATCAGTCTTCCAAATGGCTTAGTAATAATGGCTAGATGCTTTTTCCTCAATAGCAACGACTAAACAACCTAAATAACAAAAGCTGAATAACCAAGGTTAAGTCGCAAAGTTACTGTTACTCTTAACGTTCATAATTAATAATAATCCAGCTTCGGCTGGATTTTTTATGGGTTATTATTTTTTGGGGTGATTATCGTATGAGGATAAGGGGTTATAGGCTAACTGCTTTTAGAGCTAAGTCTTTTGTAGCAAAACAAAACAAGCTATCTTTTAGGTCTAGGCTTCAAAGCAAAGCCTTCATTAACCTGACGATTGATACTGGCAATAAGCCCTACCAACACAATACCCAGTAATACCAATAGTAGCGACATGGTGTGTGCCATTTCGTAATTCAGTGCTTCGACTTGCTCATAAATGGCAATCGAGATGACCTTGGTTTCTCCAGCGATACTGCCACCAATCATCAATACCACCCCAAACTCGCCAATGGTATGGGCAAAGCTAATCAGGCTGCCTAAGATAATTCCGGTTTTGGCTTGCGGTAAGGATACGGCAGTAAAGCGGCGCAATCGGCTGGGTTCAAGCAGCAGTGCCATATCGCTGACGCTTTTTGGAATACGCAAAAACTGAGCATACACCGGCTGTACATAAAATGGCAGGGAATAAATAATTGAGCCTAACACTAAGCCCTCAAAAGTAAAAGCCAAAGCGCCGATATTATGTGCCATGAGCCATTGACCAAGGGCAAAGTTGGGACTAAGCAGTAACAGCAGATAGAAGCCTAGTACCGTTGGCGGCAATACCAAGGGCATCGCAATGACCCCCAGGAGCATGATTTTCAGCCGGGCAATCAGAGTGCTAGAGGAGGGTTTGGCCAACCAATAAGCCACAGGCGTGGCAAATAACAGCAGGCACAAAGTGGTAATAGAGGCCAGCTTGATACTTAGCCACAGTGGCAGCAACATGTCAGACAAGTGTGGAGTAAGAAGTGACATAGAGGGTCAATACCAAAGGGCTAATAACAATAGGTAATAAATAACAATAGGCGATAAATAATAATAGGCGATAGAATGCAATAGATAACAGGAAGCGATAGAAGCTAATCCTATTTACTAAGCTTCTTTACTAAGCTTCAAGCATAGCAATATTATCACGCTTTACCTAGACTTTATCTGACACTTCAACGGTCATTAGCACTTACAGTCAACTCAAAGCCACAGCTAGGGAGTCGTCACTGGCAAATACCCAGCATCAGCAAATAGCTGTTGCGCCGGAGCAGACTGCAGATAATGGCTAAAGTCTGTGGCTACAGAGCTGTCACTGACCACGATGCCATCTTGTAATATGGCGGGGTAGCTATCAGGTTGTAAGATTAAGTATTTTGATGGTTCAACTTCGGCACTGATTAATTGCGATAAAGCCACAAAACCATAGTCGGTGGTGGCGGTATGCGTATATTGAAAAGCTTGGCCGATGTTTTCGGCTTGGATTAATTTTTTATTATCATTTAACTCATCATAAATACCTTGCTGCTGCAAAAAAGCTTTGGCAGATGCCCCATAAGGCGCCAGCTCTGGGTTGGCCAAGGTGATCTTGATAGCGGTGTTGTTCTCGGTAGGCTGGGTTATAAACAGCTGTTGCAGACCAGCTTTGTCTAAAGCTTTGATTGAGCTGATATCTTGGTGGCTACTATATAGGGCCAATTGACCTCGGGCATAGGTAAAAGGTGCTGGTAGTTCAGCTTTAGCAGTGGCTTGCTGCTGAGCATATTTGGCAGGGAAGTCTTGATCAGCGGATAAAAACAGATCATAGGGAGCCCCGGAGTTGATTTGGGCAAATAGTTTGCCCGATGAGGCGTAAGTGACTTCAATTTTTGGTTTTGAGCTATTGGTATCATGACTGTCGGTATTTTGATCGCTCTTATTTTGACCGTCCTCAGTTTGGTATGCTTCAATCACGGCTGGTAATACCCCAGCTAAGTTAGCCGCGGCGGCGATACGTAGCACTTGAGCTGATTCAGCTTTACTTTCATTGGCCGTAGTCTGTGGTGTAGTGTCCGTATTTTCGGTGTTATTGCTACCTGAGCAACTGGCTAATACTAGTAAGGCAGGCAGGCTCGCGATAATCTTTAGATAAGGGGTCATGGGTAACCTACATTGATACATTAATAAATTGATACATTAATAAAAAGTAAGGTAAGTCTATATTCTGTCTGAAATCTTAGGGTTAGGGAATAAGCCTTTGGGGTAGGTAGCTATCGGATTGGCGGTATTAAGTCAGATTAACCCTATAAATAACCTAATAAACAAAAAGCTGAGCAAGAGCCCAGCTTTTCGCTAATAAAACCTAAAATAGATTAGCAATTAGTCTTTCAAAACTTCCGCCATAGCATTGGCTATATAGTCGATGTTGCTGCTATTTAGGCCCGCTACACACATACGAGAGTTTGACACCATGTAGATACCGAACTCAGCTTTTAGGCGTTCTACTTGCTCAGGGGTTAGACCTGTGAAGCTAAACATACCGTTTTGAGTGGTTAAGTAATCAAAGTTACGACCTGGTACTTTGGCTTCTAGCACTGACTTAAGCTTCAAGCGCATGGCTTTGATACGATCACGCATAGCATAAACTTCGCCAACCCACTGTTCATAAAGCTCATCATCATTCATAACGATGTCTACGATGTGGCCGCCATGTGATGGTGGGCTTGAGTAGATACGGCGTACGGTGAATTTAAGCTGACCAAAGACGCGAGCGGCTTCTTCCTCATTTGGGCAAACCACAGATAGGCCACCAACACGTTCACCATAAAGCGATAGGTTTTTTGAAAATGAGTTACTGACAAATAAAGGCAGACCCATCTCAACTGCTTTACGAATGGCGTAAGCATCGTTGTCCATGTCTGTACCAAAGCCTTGATAAGCGATGTCCATGAATGGAATTAGCTCACGCTGTTGAACCACTTGCAATAGCTCATCCCACTGGGCTTGCGTTAGATCCACTCCAGTTGGGTTATGGCAGCAAGGGTGTAATAGCACCACGTCGTTTTTGTTTAGAGTATTGAAGAAGGCGATAAGCTCTTCAAATTTCACAGTACCTGTGGCTTTGTCATAGTAAGGGTATTTACCCACTTCTACGCCGCTGCCTTCAAAGATAGAGATATGGTTGCCCCACGTTGGATCACTCACATAGCATTTTGATTCTGGGAACCAAGTATGAATAAAGTCAGCACCAACTTTTAGCGCACCAGAGCCACCAATGGTCGCCACAGTCGCGACACGGTTTTGTTGCAATACAGGGGCATCTTTACCAAATAGTAGGTTCTGACAGCCTTTACGATGTCCTGGCAGACCTTCCATAGGCAGATAGGGGCGGGCAGAGATAGGGTTTGCGATGCGCTGTTCGGCGGTCTTCACACACTCAAGTACCGGCAATACGCCATCTTCATCATAATAAACGCCAACGCCTAGGTTTACTTTATTAGGATTGCTGTCATTAGCAAATTCAACCATTAGGCCTAAAATTGGGTCACCAGCATAGAATTCGACACGTTCAAACATTTTTTTTCCTTAAACAAGGGGATGGGTCAAGCAGACCTTTAGAATAAACTAGATTTACGGTGAACTCAATGCTAGATTTTAGGACAAATCAACGTTTTAATAGCTTTCAAGGTTAAAGTTTATCTAAATTGTTAAAAAATTGTTATTATGGTCTGATTATTTGTCCTGATCAAAAACAATGGAAGACCTATGTCGACTAATTCTCCCACTTACTACTCACAACTTGATCCCAAACTGGCCTTTTTGATGGCTGGCATCGTGCTATTGATTATGGGCGTGACCATGATCAGCTTCGGTTGGGTTCCGCACTTATCTTTAATATTGGCGATTTGCTTTTTGCTGTTAATGGGCCTGCTGCGAGGATTGAGCTTTGATCATATGCAGTCTGAGATGGCGGCTGGAGTGGTCAGTGGCATTGGCGCTATTTATCTGTTTTTCTTTATTGGCTTGATGGTTGCGGCGTTAATGATGTCGGGCGCCATTCCTACTTTGATGTACTTTGGGTTTGAGCTGATATCACCAAGATTTTATTATATCTCTGCTTTTGTGCTCACCTCTATTATAGGCATTGCCTTGGGCAGTAGCTTGACCACGGTGGCTACTCTCGGTGTGGCGTTCATCGGGATGAGCAATGCCTTCGATGCCAATGTGGCTATTGCGGCAGGGGCGGTGGTCTCTGGGGCATTCTTTGGTGATAAAATGTCGCCGTTATCAGATACGGGAACTATTGCATCTTCGGTCGTAGGTATTGACCTGTTTGAGCACTTACGCAATATGATGTATACCACGGTGCCGGCCTGGGCTATCAGTGTGCTGCTATTTTGGATGTTGTCTGGTCAGACCCATGCTGGGAATTTATACCAAGTGACGGTACTGCAAGGGCAGCTGATCGAGAGTGGCTTGGTACACAGCTATGCGGTACTACCGTTTGTGGTATTAATCATATTGGCTTTACTGCGAGTGAATGCCATTTATACCATTATTTGTACCATTATCAGTGCGTTAATCATTACTTATATGCATAGCTCGCCCAGTATTGCACAGCTGGGTGGTTACTTCTTTGCCGGATATAGCCCTGCTGAGAATTTAGATCTGGGTGAAGTGGGTGGTATGTTAACCCGTGGTGGTATGCAAAGTATGTTCTTTACCCAAACCATCGTGATATTGGCGTTAAGTTTGGGCGGATTATTAAAAACTTTGGGCATTTTACCAGCGTTATTGGAAGGTATGCGGGATAAGTTGACCACGGCAGGTCAAGCTATCTTCGCTGCTGCTATGTCTGCACTTAGTATTAACGTGCTTATTGGTGAGCAGTATTTAAGTATCTTGCTATCAGGTACTGCATTTCGCCCAACCTTCGAGCGTCTGCAACTACACCCGAAGAACTTATCACGCACCATTGAAGATGCAGGTACGGTTATTAACCCATTGGTGCCGTGGAGTGTGTGTGGGGTGTTTATTAGCCAAGCTTTGGAAGTTCCGGTATTAGAGTATTTACCGTATGCTTTCTTCTGTTATTTGTCGTTGCTACTAACGATATTGTTTGGCTTTAGTGGGGTTACTATTAGTCGGTTGGATGATAAAGCTTAGGTAGAATTTAGTATTCCGATAGGTGGCATGGTAATTACATAAATAAAAGCTCTAAACTTCAATGGTTTAGAGCTTTTTGTAATATATTGGTTAGGTTAACTATTAAAAATTAGCAAACTCAACACCAATACCACCACCAACATCGGTCGAATGGATATCAGAGTCAGAAACCCAAGCACGGCTAGAAATGGTAGTTTTTGGGTTTAATTGATGTTCCCAAGCTACGTCTAATACGGTTAGCTTATCTGACTCTGGGAAAGCACGGTTATCTGATATGCCAGTTCGAGAGTCTAATTCACCAGATTGGTTGACTTTAGCATGCTGTAATTTTTTGGGGTGATTACCTGATGAATTGAGGACACGCCTGAGTGCTCTATGCTTCGCTTCACTTTGTGTAGTACCGATAATCTACTGTGATATTTTCGTGTGAACTTTTAAAAAATGTTCATAATCATGCAGTATATCAGAC
>JAHHUJ010000137.1 GCA_020024075.1 Psychrobacter sp. | reverse complement strand
CTTTTACATTAATTATGGGTATGTCTAATGTCAGCATACTTTTTGAAACACCACCTATTTAGTTTTTAACACCCACAAACTGTACCACAGCACTGTCTCCCTGATGCATTTTGCCTTCCATCACATGGCGATGCGTTTCGACTGCAACAACCTCTTGTAGGCCTGATAGTTCTTGCCGTAAACCCTCAAGTGACATAAACATCTCAGGCTTAGATGCTGGTGGACCGCCAATGCCTGACATTTTAGGCTGCTCAGCGGTATAGGCTTCTAAGACAAATACCCCATTTGGTTTTAGTGACTTTAGCACTTGTTGATGAACACGCTGGCGGATATCAGCAGGCATATGAGCCCAAATTGAGACAATAGCATCCCATTTTTCAACCCCAAAATCAAACTCTGCCAAATTTGCAACTATAGTAGTAATAGAAACGCCTTTTTGTTCGGCAAGCTTTTTGGCTTTTTGTAACCCTACCTCTGATAAATCAACAGCTGTAACATTATAGCCTTGCTCGGCTAGAAAAACCGCATTACGCCCTTCACCCTCAGCGATACATAACACTTGTTTTTTATCAGTATCATGATTTGCGATAGTTTTGATGGTTTGTTGTAAAAAATCATTGGCGTCTGTGCCATAAATATATTCTTGCTGTTTATAGCGCTCATCCCACATGGGTATATCCTTACAGTTAAAGCTTATGACGAATCTCAAAACTATGATGAATCGGCTTTTTGGGGTTAAAGTCAAAGCCAATGGTTTCATTGGTAATCTCAGTGACATCATAACGCTCATAAAGCTCTTCATCTAACTCAAACTTAGTAAAGTTATTTGAGAAGTAAATCACGCCGCCATTGGCCAAACGGTTCATCGCTCGGTTGATAAGGGCGGTGTGATCACGTTGCACATCAAAAGTACCTTGGAACTTCTTAGAGTTTGAAAACGTTGGTGGATCAATAAAGATAACGTCAAATTGATCGGTATTGTCTTTAATCCAATCAAAGATGTCGGAGGCAATAAACTGATAGCGGCTGGTAGTGACATCTAGGCCGTTTAAGGCAAAGTTTTGTTTGCCCCAATCCAGATAATTTTGTGATAAGTCGACACTGGTCACCGATTTTGCACCCCCAAGGGCAGCGTGCACACTGGCAGTACAGGTATAGGCAAATAGGTTCAATACGTCAGCGCCACGACTGGCCGAGCGAATCATGCTGCGCATATTACGGTGGTCAATAAACAGACCGGTGTCTAAATAATCGGTAAAGTTAACATAGAAATAAGCACCATCTTCTTGTACTACATGCATCTTGCGTTTTTTCTGTGCTAGACGCTGAGCTTCTTGACGTTTGGCTTCTTCACGCGCTTGCTGGAACTTATTACCTTTGTAGCGATTGCGGTTGTCTTTTTTTGGTTCTGGAGCGTCTTTATTGACTTTGCTCTCTTTAGCTTGGTTATCTGGATTACCATATTGAGTGTTACCTACCTGACGGGCGCGGGTTTTGATAAACACTTGCTCGCGGTTAATACCGAACACTTCACGGATGCCCATCAAGGCTAAGTTAAAGCGCTTTTTGGCGGTTTCTGGCGGAATGGTCTTTGGTGGCGCCCATTCTTGTACGTGAACGTAGTCGCCATATACATCAATAGCTACCTTATAATCCGGCAAGTCAGCGTCATAAACACGGAGATTGGTGACGTCTTCTTTAGCAGCCAGCTTTTTGAGATGAGCGACATTCTTTTGCAGGCGATTGACAAAGTCTTGTGCTTCATCGACCTCAATCTTTTTGCGCTCAAAGCGATCGATTAAACTTTCCCCTTCTTTACGTAGCAGTTGGCCGTATCTGAAATAGACAGTGATAGCACCGTTATGGCAGCGTAGGGTTTGTGGCTCATCTAGAGGCAGCACATCAGCTTGCTCAACATGAGCGGCTAGTAGACCTAACATGGGCTGATATTTTTGCTTAGCAAATATGTCTTGTAGGGTTAAGCCTAGGCCTTGATATAAAGGTTTGATAAAGTCGCTATCACCTAGGCGCTCACCATAAGGTGGGTTGGTGATGATAAGGGGGCGTTTAAGTTTGCGATCTAATAGTGGCTTAGCCAAAGCAATCTTTAATTGAGACAGTGGGCGCTGCTCTAAAGTTAAATGCGGAATAAGCTCGATTAGACCAGCAGCGATTAAGTTTTTATGAGTGGCTTTAATGGCGCCGGCATCGGCATCGAAGCCTAATATAGTAGGCAATTTACCAGCGGCGGCTTTTTCTAGTCCATTATGGAAACGCTGCTGGGCATCCACCACACACTGTTGCCAAAGCTCGCTGTCATGCTCTTGCCAGTTATAAAAACCAAATTGTGACTCGGCTTTATCAATGCCGACCGCATAATCACAGTGCATTAATAGCGCTTCAATAATGAATGTACCTGAACCACACATAGGGTCAATTAAAGCACTGTAGCTGTTTTTGGTTTTGTGCCAACCGACGGTATATAGTAGGCCTGCTGCCAAGTTT
Source organism: Psychrobacter sp. (assembly GCA_020024075.1). Lineage (GTDB taxonomy): Bacteria > Pseudomonadota > Gammaproteobacteria > Pseudomonadales > Moraxellaceae > Psychrobacter. Next base: position 3,446 of record JAHHUJ010000137.1, on the reverse strand, counting down.
TCTTTTAGCGGCGCATCAGTCATTGCCACACGGTAACCGCGGCGGTGAAGACTGGTACCAGATAAATCTAGGAAAATCTCAGCCTGCTTCTCATTGACGGTAGCATAAATAGGGAAGTCAGGGTTACTGCTATCGACATCAGGACGGGCATCTAGCTTTTCGCTGAAGGTATCGGCAATGGCATCTTTGATACGTAGCATGGCGAACTGCTGGCTAACTTGAACTCTTTTATCGACACTCATACGAATCGCAAAGGTGTCATCAAGATCAAACCACTGAGTCCAATCTACAGTACGGGCCAGGCCATTTAGCTGCTCGGCCACATCATAGTCTTTATTGATATTACGCTTTTTGATAGGCAATAAGACACGTGAGGCCACCCGTGACCACAGACAAATTTTATAAATCTGTTCTAAAGTGGCGTTGACGGCAATACGGCCTGTGCTTTTTAACTCACAGCCAATCTCCATGCTATCTAATTCAGTTTGGAGCGGTGCTTCTAAGCCATCGGCGCAGGTAACGATGATGTCATAGCGTTTGTTTGAGGCTACAGGTTGAGTACTTAGGTCGTTGCTGTTAGGGATGTTTTCGGTTGTGGGGGTGGACATAGTTGGCCTTTACGTTGTATTTATTAATTCAAATTTACTAATTCAATCTTCGGGCAGCTAAGCTAAATAGCAGAAACTGACTGATACAGGTATTGAGTGTGCACTGTTTTATAAAAAAAGATGATTGGTCGTGATAAGTAGGCTGTTAAATAAGCCAGTAGGTGGGAGTGATAAGTTAATTAACAGTGATTTTACCACACTCATCTACTAGGAGATAACTAGGCTCTATAAATAAGCCAAATTTTGAGTCATTTATGGGCTATTTTTTACAAAAGTCGTTTATTGTTATTCGTTATTTATTAGTATCTGACGGACTGTGTGTAGAAGATGGCTGTAATGGTTGCAATTGGGCCTCAATATCAGATGCTTTGAGGTTGGCAGGCATGACCAGTTTCATGTGAGGGTAGGGGATGTTAATGCCTTCTTTTTCAAAGCCTATTTTAATCTTTTCATGTAGAGTTTCTTTGATAACGGGCATACGGGCCACAGCGGCAGGTTTCACCCAATAGCGGATAATAAATACCGTTCCAAAGTCGCTGATATGGTCAACGGTGGCTAATGGCTCGGGACGTTTTAGAATATTTTCAGTCTCATCGAGCACCTGCATAATAACTTTTCTGGCTTGCTCAATATCAGCTTCTAGAGCAATACGGGCCCTGATATCAAAGCGAATAAAGTTCTTTGAGGTTAAGTTGGTGACCTCTGAGGAGGCGACGGTCGCATTGGGAATAATGACCGTGATGTTGTCTCGGGTCAAGATATGGGTGGTGCGTAATGAGATGAGAATGACCCGGCCTTCGTTTTCGTCAATACTAATCCAGTCGCCAACTTTAAAGGACTGCTCCAGCAAAATGGTAATACCAGAGATGAAGTTAGCAATGGTGGACTGCGCCGCAAAACCCACTGCCAAACCCAAAATACCCAGACCGGCTACTAACGACACGATATCGAAACCAAACTGAGCCATAACACTGGCCAGTCCCAGCACTATAATTAATACGGAGAATACATTTTTTAGTAGCTGTTCTATCGAGGCGTTAAGTCCATAATGCTTTAAAACTCGGCTAATAACTTGTTCAGATGAGGTCCATAGCACGTAATAAATTCCGGCCCATATACTGGCTTTGGCCGTTGCGGACACGGTGGCAGGCTCAACATTTATCTGACTCATTACCGCCAGCACACAGCTGACAAACCAGATATAACGAAGGGTGGAACGGGTAATGCTTAATCGTTTGTCGGATATTTTTAAACGCTGTTGATAGCGCTCAGCAATATAGATGATTAGCCAATATAAGAAGCTTACAATTAGTAATAAAATGACGATTTTAATGGTGGTGCTGGCAAGCTCTACGCCGCGAGAAGCCCAGTCTCGACTCTCTTCTTCTAAATCACCCCCAATTGCAAGATATAAGCTCGAGTATAAATCGTGCATAATGTCTTGAAAAAATGCGCTAATTTTTGAGCCAGTATCTTTATCCATTGGTAATCCTATAATGGGTCATTGTCTAAGAGAATCAGTTACAATTGCGTCAATAGTCTTAATATACAACAAAATTAGGTCAAGTTGAGTCCGCCTTGTTAGCAGCCTCCTTAGTTTTTGTAAATTAGCTTCTAAAAAACTTACGTATTATAAAAAAACCCTGCAGTGTTATGGCAGGGTTTATTGGTGATAAGCAAAATGAATTACGCGTTATATTTATTAATTTTACTTATAGTATCACGTAAGGCGGTGCGTAACCCTTCAAGAATAGTAGGATGGTAGAAGGGGCTGGCCAATAAGCCGTTGATATTTACTTGGTTGGTAATGGCTGTGGCCAAAATATGAGCGATATATTCGGCATCAGGGCCCACCATGCTTGCACCCAATATTAACTCAGATTTTGGGCAAGCATAAATATGTAATAGGCCACAGTTGACACCCATTACTCGGCTACGCCCTTGATTGTCAAAGCTCACCTCGCCGATGACATAAGGCTGTCCTTCTTGCTCAATGTCTGATAAAGACTGACCCACATTCATAATTTGTGGTGCACTGAATATTATTGACATGGGGGTGGTTGCGGTTTGTGACTTATCGGGCGACATATCATTCAGCATATTACTGTCTTCAGAGCAGCCTGCATCTTTGGCAATGGCGTCACTCATACTGATTTTATCGGCCTGACCTGTTATCTTTAATGCCACCTCTTTGCCTGATAAATAGCCCTCATTGCTTGAGACATGCAGTAACGGCATATAGGCATTGGCATCACCGACGATATAGACATTGGTGCCTTCAATGGTGCCTTCAATTTTACCGGTTATTTTATTCAACTTAAGTGGACGATTTTTGTCATCCAATTGTACCCCCACGTGCTCAAGTCCTAGGGTATGTAATGAGTTACGGCGTCCGGTAGCCACCAGCACTTTTTCACCACGCCAAGTCTGTGAGTTACCATCAGCATCGGTATAATTGATAACGGCTTGGCCCTTGCCGTTAGCTTCTTGTCGAGATACCTCATCAATACGGGTATTGAGACGTAAATCTAACTGTTTTGAGAAGCAAGCAATGGCTTTTTGATTAATGGCCTCGTCTTTTAGGCCACCCACGTTTTCACTGCGATTGAAGAGTGCCACCTCAACACCGAGTCGAGTCATTGCCTGAGCCAATTCAAGGCCGATAGCTCCTGCACCTATCACCGCCATAGATTTCGGTAAATCTGGCAGCTCAAAAATGGTATCAGAAGTCATCAAAGCATCGCCTAATGCTAATTTCCAGCCTTCAGGCACAAAAGGCTTTGACCCAGTGGCGATAATTACATGATCGGCTTGAATGTACTGGATATCACCATCAGT
>JAHHUJ010000136.1 GCA_020024075.1 Psychrobacter sp. | reverse complement strand
AACCATACCAATAACGAGGATATGGGCTTTTATTTAATTCCAACAGCTGAAGTGCCCATGACCAACCTAGTGCGTGGTGAGCGTTTGGAAGCCAGCCAGTTACCCCTGAAGTTAACTGCTCATACGCCTTGCTTTAGAAGTGAAGCGGGCTCACATGGCCGCGATACCCGTGGGCTGATTCGTCAGCATCAGTTCGAAAAAGTAGAAATGGTAAACATTGCTACTGCTGAGCAATCTGATGAGCTTTTAGAACAAATGACCGCCCAAGCCGAATACATTTTACAGCAGTTAGAGCTGCCGTATCGTGTGGTTAAGCTATGTACTGGTGATATGGGCTTTAGTGCTCGACGCACTTATGATATTGAAGTGTGGGTGCCTAGCCAAGATACTTATCGTGAAATCTCAAGCTGTTCAAGCTGTGGTGACTTCCAAGCACGTCGCATGGGTACCCGAGTCAAAGATGGCAAGAAGACAGAGCTTGCCCATACTTTAAATGGCTCAGGTTTGGCCGTGGGTCGTACATTATTAGCCATCATGGAGAACCATCAAAATGCTGATGGTAGTATCACTATCCCTGAGGTGTTACGTCCATTTATGGGCGGTGCAGAAACCATCACTGTTTAGTTTACCTTCATTGTGTTTTTTAATCAAATAGATTGTTTAATTAAATAGATCAATAGCTAAAAAGCTGAAGAGTATCTCAGCTAACTCTTAATCTAATTTTTTAATGTTTTATCGAGGATAAGCTGTAAGTGACTTACTTGCCGCTTATCCAATTAATCTGGCAATAACTCATTTAGTTTTAACTGACTACCAAAACCTAGGATTTTTTATGTCTACACCTATATCTGAACGCAAACTAGCTAACGCCATTCGTGTGCTTTCTTTTGATGCGGTACAAAAAGCCAACTCAGGGCACCCAGGCGCACCAATGGGTATGGCTGATATTGCTGAAGTATTGTGGCGTAAATTTTTAAAGCATAACCCTACAAATCCAAACTGGCACAACCGCGACCGTTTTGTGTTATCTAATGGTCATGGCTCAATGCTGCTTTACTCATTACTTCACCTAACAGGCTATGATGTTAGCATTGATGACTTAAAGAATTTCCGTCAATTACATTCAAAAACGCCTGGTCACCCAGAGCTTGGTTATACTCCAGGTGTTGAAACCACCACAGGTCCTTTGGGTCAAGGTATCGCTAACGCAGTGGGCTTCGCAATTGCTGAGAGAACCTTAGCCGCTCAGTTCAACCGTGAAGGTCACAATATCATTGACCACCACACTTATGCTTTCTTAGGTGATGGCTGCTTGATGGAAGGTATCAGTCATGAAGTTGCTTCTTTGGCAGGTACTTTAGGCCTTGGTAAATTGGTATTCTTCTATGATGACAATGGTATTTCTATCGATGGTGAAGTAGAAGGTTGGTTTACTGACGATACTGAAAAACGCTTTGAAAGCTATGGCTGGCAAGTGCTTAAAGTAGATGGTCATGATGCCGATGCCATTACTAAAGCTACTGAAGAGGCCATTGCAGAAACCAGCAAGCCAAGTTTGATTATTTGTAAGACCATTATTGGTGTGGGCAGCCCGAACAAACAAGGCAAAGCGTCAAGTCATGGTGCACCATTAGGGGATGATGAGATTGCCTTAACTCGTGAGGAGTTGGCTTGGAAACACGCGCCATTTGAATTGGCGGATGAAATCTATGAAGCTTGGGATGCCAAAGCCAAAGGTGAGGCCTTGGAGAAAAACTGGGAAGCTGACTTTGAAGCTTACAAAAAAGCCTATCCAGAGCTTGCAGCAGAGCTATTGCGCCGTTTAGAAGGCGAGCTACCAGCTGACTTTGATGAGCAAGCACAAGCTTATATTCAGCAGTGCCAAGAGCAAGGGGAAGACGTGGCTAGCCGTCAAGCTAGCTTCAATGCTATCAATACTTTCCAGCCTTTATTGCCAGAGCTTATGGGCGGCTCAGCAGACTTAGCAGGCTCAAACCTAACGCTATTTAAAGACGCAAAAGGCATTGAGAAAGACGCTGATGGTAACTACATCTATTATGGTGTTCGTGAGTTTGGTATGACAGCCATTGCCAATGGTATTGCTATCCACGGCGGCTTTATCCCTTATGTAGCTACGTTCTTGATGTTTATGGAATATGCTCGTAATGCGGTACGTATGGGTGCGCTAATGAAGCAGCGTGTTATCCATGTCTATACTCACGACTCAATTGGTCTGGGTGAAGATGGTCCTACGCACCAGCCTGTTGAGCAGTTAACCAGCTTACGCACCACACCAAATTTGCACACTTGGCGTCCTTGTGATACCACTGAGTCAGCGACAGCTTGGGCTGAAGCTTTAAAAGCCAAGAACAACCCATCGGCTCTTATCTTTAGCCGTCAAAGCTTACCGCATCAGCAGCGAGATAGTGAGCAAGTGGCTAATATTGCTAAAGGTGGTTATGTATTGGCAAAAGAGAAGTCTGAGCTACAAGCGATCATCATTGCTACTGGTTCAGAAGTGGGCTTAGCTATCAATGCCTACAATACCTTAAGCGAGCAGGGCGTGGGCGTTCGTGTGGTATCAATGCCATGTGCTGAAGTATTCACCGCTCAAGACAGCGATTACCGTGAGTCAGTATTGCCATCAAACATCCGTGCCCGAGTAGCTGTGGAAGCCGCTCACATAGATTACTGGTACAAGTTCGTGGGTCTAGACGGTAAAGTCATTGGTATGACGACTTACGGTGAATCTGCACCAGCAGCTGATCTGTTTAAAGAGTTTGGTATTACTGATGCAGCTGTGGTAGAAGCGGTCAATAGCTTGGTTTCATGATTTAATACTAAATAAAATACTAGATTATAAAAAGAGCTGTCAGATATTTCTGGCAGCTTTTTTTTGTGGTTAATGACTAAGCTTATCAATATCTTAAGTTGCCGTAGACTAGGTGCTATAAGTGACTAAGAAAAAGTAAGTCAAAAGCTTTTCATTTGCTTAGAGCAAATTGCAGTTATTTATATTATAAATTATAATATAATATATATTTATGTATAATATAGACTAAAAGGCAAAGATAGGGCTTATTTAGCCAACAACAGTTAATAACAATAAGAGGTTAAACATGGGTTTTAAGTTTCGCTTAGTTAATACGGCAATAATGGCAACATTACTGTCTGGCATAATGACCATGTTCATTACTTTTATAAACTTGGGCTGGTCAGATACTTTTTTTAGTAACTTTTTTAATGCTTGGAAGATAGCTTTGCCGGCCGCTTTTATTATTGTATTAATTATTGGTCAACCAGTACAGAATCTGACTCGTAAAATTTTGGAGAAGAGTGAGTAATCCTTACTGTATATGGTAAGGATTTTGACAGTCTAAATATTAACTGACGCTACCGGTAAATAAAGGGTTAGCTCAACTCCAGTGCTTTCTATTTCACCAGTGGCAATGTCATCAGAAGCTATTTCACTGGACTCAGTTGGAAAGGATTGTAGATTGTGAATAGTAACCATGCCTCCATGACGTTCAATAACTTGCTTGACTAGGGTAAGCCCCAAGCCTGTGCCTTTTTTTGCTTGTGTTTGAGGTTGTGGACCATTGGCAGGCTCAATGTTATTGTTTCCTGCATTGATATTGTCACTAGGTTGCCTATGGTATTGATGCGATAAACTAAAATAACGATCGAAGACTTTTTCTAAAGCATACTCAGGGATTAAGTCGCCATTATTAATGATAGACAGCTGAATATAGTCAGTCTTATTAAAGCTTTGCAGGCCTAGGTGGATAATAACCCTGCTTTTGGCAAAGTACAAAGCATTGTCTAATACGTTTTGCAGGGCTTGGGTAATCCAAAATTCATCGGCTAGGATAAACTTAGTCTCAGGGTTAATAATTTGACACTGATAGTCAATTTGGATGTGTTGGTTTTGACGCTGCATTTCACTACCTGAGATTAACGTTCTCATTAATGCATCTAGGTTAATGGGCTGCATAGATAGCTTAAACGTAGGCTGCTCAATTTTGGCCAGTAATAGTAGCCTATCAATTAAAGATTGCAGTTTGATGCTTTGCTCAGTGATGGTTTGACTCAACATCAGCCGATCTTCACTGTCCAAGTCTGTCTCTTCAAGCAGCTCACCACAGGCTCTAATAGCAGTCAGGGGGCTTTTTAATTCATGAGTAAGGGTGTGTACATAATCGGTGACGTAAGCTCTGTTTTCCAAACGGTGCTTCATGCTTTCAATAGTGTCACTTAGCTCATTAAGCTCTTTGCCTAAATAAAAATAAGGCTTCTTAGTGTCTTGTGCTAAAGACTGGGTATATTTTGTTACTAATAAGGTACTTTGACGCAGCCACCAAGCAATAAGCCCTGCCATCAATAAAGTTAGAATACTGATGATTAATGAGGCGCTTAGCATCCGCTGACGGGTGGCATTAAGATATGGCAAGATAGTAGCAGTAGGCTTGCCAATACTAACCACCCCAATAATTTGTTGATTATCTGCTGAGCTGTAAATGGGCTGGGCGACGTACATGATGGAGGAGGTAGCATCCTCAGGGTCGGTACGTGTGGTTCTGGCACCATATTTACCTTGCAAGGTTAGATTGACATCGTTCCAGCTGGAATAGTCTTCACCTTCCGCATTTTTTTCTACAAACTCTTTGGTACTACTGATGTCTTTGGGAAGCGAGTCATAGATAACCACTCCATGTTTATCAGTGATATAAACCCGGAAGCTGCTATGAGTCTTTTCGTGATACCACGAGTCAGTAGACAATGAGGAATCTAGCCAACCATTATCTTTAGGGTGCTCCTTATTAGATTGCTGCTTAGACTGTGGGTTAGATTGCTTCTGTTTAGATTGGTGCGCTTTATTTTTAGGCTCTGTTTCACTACTAGCTTCGGTCTCAGGTGCCATAAAAGCCTTATCCAGCATGACTTGGTAATGCTTGTCATAGATCTCTCCCGATTCAACGGCAGATTGCAGACTGGCAGCCAATAGCTTTGAGGTATCGACTAAGGTGTCTTCAATGACTTGTTGAGTAATGGGGCGTACATAATTAAAAAGCTGATTGAATACCACAATGCCGGAGATGATGACGATGACACCCACTGCAATCCAAATCCTAAAAAATAGACTTAGATTTAGGATTTTTTTGGGTTTGCTATCTGGCACGATAGGCGGAACTTCTCTACCGATAGGGTGGAGCTTAGCGTACCAGTTATTGGAATTTACAGGCGGTTTTTTATCGCTGTCTTTGGGGTCATTCATGAAGCACAAAGTCCATAGCCTAAGCCGCGATGGGTATGAATGATTTCTAAGTCTTGTTGGTCACTCACTTGAGCCAACTGTTTGCGAATGGATTTGACATGACTGTCAATAGTACGTGCCAAACGATGGTCAGGATAGTCACTGATTGAATTTAACAGCTGTTCTCGGCTAAAAACGCGTTCAGGATTTGCCAGTAAGGCCAAAAGCAGCTTACGCTCAGTATTGCTTAGCTCTAATTTATTATCATTCCAATATAAGGTGTAGGTCATAGGCTCATAACGCCAAGTTCCTGACTCAAGCTCGAAAAATTGCGGCTCTGTCACCTCATCAGCATCTAGAGTTTGGTGGTCTACATTAGAAGCGGTTAATTGCTCGCGGCGCCAAATAGCCTTTAACCGAGCTACTAATTCGCGTGGACTAAAGGGTTTGGGACAGTAGTCATCGCCACCCATTTCTAGACCAAGGATTCTATCCACCTCATCACTTCGGGCAGTCAAAAACACGATAGGCAGCTGTTTTAAAGAGCCAATACTATCGCTATGACGAATGTCTTGACATAGATTCAGACCATCTCCATCGGGCAGACCCACATCCAGTACAATACCTGAAACCAGTTGGTTTTGATCATTAAAACTCTTTAAGGTGGGGATAACACTACTGGCATTATCTAGCCAAGTCACC
>JAHHUJ010000135.1 GCA_020024075.1 Psychrobacter sp. | reverse complement strand
TACCCAACGTGCTTTTTTACAAGAAGAGTGGAAGCGAGATGCGGCTTGGGTAGAGGTTATTGATGAGTTAAATATTCGACTGCATCCTACTGCCTAAGTTGTTATACCTAATGCTTTAAATCTAATGCTTTAAAGTAAAAGTAGGAGTGATTTTTTAATTTTTAAAGTAGTAGTGTTTTAACAGTAAGTGTTTGAGTTAATCATAACATAAAGGCCTTCTAAAATATTAGAAGGCCTTTTTTGAGGTAAGTTTTTTAGTTCTGATTGAGTTTTATTGCGTATAGCTATTGCTAGTAGTGCCAAAAGAGGTCGAGCTGGCCGCATAATTTTCTGCCGGATAGCTTGGCTCTGAAGTAGTGGCGGCCACTGTATTAAAGGAGCCATTAGTACGATATAGGCTGTTATAACGATTGAGCACTCTTTGAACGTAGTTTCGGGTTTCTCTAAAAGGAGGCACACCGCCATACTTATCTACGTTGCCTTCTCCTGCGTTATAGCCGGCCAAGATATGTTCAACTTTACCGTTAAAGCGTCTGCTAAGCCAAGCCACATATTTAGCGGCACCTTCGATATTTTCGGCTGGGTTCCAAGCATTGACCACAGAGAAGCGGCGAGCGGTGGCAGGCATCAGCTGCATCAAGCCCTGAGCACCCACTGGAGAGCGGGCATTAGGGTTGAATGAGGACTCAGTATGCATCATTGCTTTTAGTAGGCCAGGATCGACACCATGACGTTTGGCTGACTCAAGGATGTAATGATCGTATAAGTTATTACCCGATCCAATGCTACTGCTTGAGCTAGGGCTACTTGGCATATCACTATAACTTCTAGAGTTGAGCGTACTAAAGTAGCTGGGTTCTTTGATGGTTAAGGTATTAGACGCTGTTAAATCTGCCCCTGAGTTTGGGTAGTAGTTAACTTTGACTTTTTTTGAGTACTTATTAAAGTTATCAGAAGGATTCACATTAGTAAGAAGTACCTGACCCGAATCATCTTTGTAGATGTACATATTTCCAGCATTTGCTGCCAATATGCTTGAAGAGATAATTATTGAACCGGCAACCAAACTGGCTGAACGAGCTACAACTTTATTCAACAATTCAGTCATATTCATTTTTCACTTATTTTTGAGACCATACAATTTATATATTAGAGGGGTATAAAGTAGCTGCGGCTTATAAAGTTTGCCAATAGCCGATACGATAAAGGAAGGGCAAATTATAAGCTTAATTAAACTATATAATACGATAAGACAACGTAATATAGCACTATTAAATCTTTATATCTAACAGATAATCCTTTCTGTATCCGTTAAACAGCAGTTCAGAAAGAATAAGAAATATTGTTACTGAAAGTAAGCTTTAAGCTCTTGTTAGCTGTCTCTTTTTAGGTAAATTAGAATCAACTTACCCCAAAGCTCTTTTGGCTTTAGAGTAAAATTTTGAACTCAAGACTTATAACCTTCTCAAGACTTATAACCTTCTCAAGACTTATAACCTTCTCAAAATTTATAGCTTTCTCAAAATTTATAGCCTTATAGTAAAGCGGCCACAAATAGGGGCACCCAAATAGCAGTTAGCAAGCCATTGACGGCTAAACCAAAGGCGGCGTATCTGCCCGCAGTATGACTGATTTGCCAAGCTTCAACAGTACCAAAAGCGTGAGCTGCTAAGCCTAAGGCAAGTCCTTTTGCTCGGTCATCTTGTACGTTACGGAATAGAGGTCTTGCTACCGCGCCGCCGAGTAGTCCTGACACAATAATAATCAGATTGGCTAATGCTAGAGGTGCCTTGATAATCTCAGCCACACTTAACCCAATCGGAGTTGTCACTGAACGGGTAGAAAATGCCAAAATCGTCTCATAGCTCAATGAGAAGGCGTAGGCCATTGCCATAGGCAATAAAGCCCCAACCAAGCTGGCCATTAATACAATAATAGACAGCTTTTTAACAGGCAACCCTTTGAAATTCATAGTGGCCAAAGGGATGGCTAATAATACAGTCACATAGCCTAGCAGATGGTCAAATACTGGCTTAGCAACGGCATAATAATGCTCATAGTCCCAGCTAAAAATATATAAGAATACCAATACCAGCACCAAGGCAGTAATTACCATGGGTAGGCCGGAGATTCGTTTTGATAAAATACGAGCCAACACATGGGCGACCAAGGTCAGTAAAAAAGCGGCAAATACCGTAAATAATGTGGTGCCTTCAGGCATAAGTTGTAATAAAGTCATCACTTATCGCCCTCATTATTAGTATTGTTAACATCAGTATTGTTAGAAGAATTTGAGCTGGGCTTCACAGCAGCTGACTTCGCTTGAGCTTGCGCTGTGTCTTGAGAGGAGACCGCCGTCTGCTCATCATTTAGCCAGATATTAGAGAGTTTTGCTAATCCCCATAAAGGTATCAAGGTGCTGATAATCAAGGTCAGCATAATGCCCCAGAACTCGTCACCCAATCCGAAAATTAGTAAGCCTGCTCCAGCAGATACTGGCAAAAAAGCAAAGCCACTATCTACCAATAAGGTATTACTAGCACTGGTAAGCCATTCGGGAAGTCCCACTGTAAAGCGCAGTCCCATTAGTAACAAAAATAAAGCAATCAAGCCCACAATATTACCAGCACTGGCAAAGCCTAATGCCTGACAAATTAACACCGCACTTTCACGAATAATAATGACTATAGCCAGTGTAAAAATAATGGCTACTGGCAGCGAAACCTGTGATCCTGGGGTTGGTGACTGATTATTAGAAGCGTTTGAAGCGGTGGACATGAGTCATCCTTAATAATCGAGGCAAAAAGCAATAATAGTAAGCGATGAAAGTTAGATTTTACCAAATCAATGCAGCTTACGGATAAGTTAATCAAATTTTTAGGCAAAAAAAAGATGACCCCATTAGCACATCCTCGGCACACTGTGTATCTACTACCGTTGCTACCTTCCGGTCCTGGCGGGGTTCATAGTACAAAGTTGCGAGGCTACCAATGGAGCCACCAAGCACGTATTATACCTAAAGTTTCAATGTTTTCAAGCATAGTTTTCAAGCATATTCAGACATTTACTTCGCTCTACCTACATTTACTTCGCTCTACCTATAAGTAACACAAATAGCTGATTAGGCGCAAAGCAAAAGCATGTTTGTGTAACAATATTCACAGGGACACCACTTACAGCAAATATGTAACATGATATTATTTTTGCAAATAGCGGTTCTGTCTTGTGTCTAGCAAAGAGTTATGTTTAGAAAAAAGCACAAATTAAAAATCACACAAAGCAGCTTATAAGTATCAGACTTTATTCACAAAATTCTACCCCCTATAATTTGTAAGGAATACAATAATGTCAAAATCACTCTCTAAAACCCTATCTCAAGCTAGTATACTAGCCTTACTAGGTGGCTCTGCCCTATTCACTCAAGCAGCGAATGCCGAGCCCACAGGCTATAATCAAATCAGCTTTAATGTAGAAGCCAACCAAGAAGTCGAAAACGATCAGGTTACCGCTACTTTATATAAGCAAGCACAAGCCACTACCCCAAAAAGATTAGCGACTGAGCTTAATACGGCAATGAATCAAGCATTAAATATTGCTAAGCGCTACCCTACAGTGACTGCCAGCACCGGACAACAGCACACTTATCCTAAGTATGATGATAATGGTAAGATTGTCGGCTGGACAGGTAGAGTAAGTATTGACTTACAGAGCAATGACTTTGCTAAGACCAGTGAACTTGTGGCCAAGCTACAAGAAAACTTAGTGGTACAAAACATTCAGTTCGGCGTCTCTGAAAAAAAACAAAAACAGCTAGAACAAGAGCTGATCAAAAAAGCTTCGCTACAATTTAAACAGCAGGCTCAATCATTGACTGAGACTTGGGACATGAGTGGCTATCAAATTGTTAATGTTTCTATTAACTCCAATGGGGGATATCAACCACGTCCTCTTATGATGATGAGTGATACTGCAGCGAAAGGTGGTGTTCCAGCCCAAAACTTTGAAGCGGGTAATACCCAAGTTGGGGTGACAGCAAGCGGTACTATTGAACTTATCCCATTTATGAAATAACTATCTTGCTATTGCCTTACCATTCTTGACATTGCTCTAACTTCAAAGGTAATAAAAAGTAATAATAAATAACCGCTCTCAAACGAAAACCCCAGCTCGAAAGCTGGGGTTTTCATTTTTATAAACTAACCTTTAATAATTATAGGCTATAGTACATATCAAACTCAACTGGGTGTACCGTGGTGTTTAGACGACGTACTTCTTCCTCTTTAAGCTCGATAAAGGCATCTAACATACCTTTAGTGAACACATCACCTTTTAGTAAGAACTCGTGGTCATCTTTTAGCGCTTGTAGAGCCACTTCTAAGTTCTCAGCAACAGTTGGGATAGAGCCTTCTTCTTCAGGAGGTAGGTCATATAAGTTCTTATCTGCTGCATCGCCAGGATGGATTTTGTTCTGAATACCATCAAGGCCGGCCATCAATAATGCCGCAAACGCTAGGTATGGGTTAGCAGTAGGATCTGGGAAGCGAGCTTCAACACGAACCCCTTTAGGCGAGCTTACGTATGGAATACGAATAGACGCTGAACGGTTACGCGCTGAGTAAGCTAGCATGATTGGCGCTTCGTAATGAGGTACTAGACGCTTATAGCTGTTAGTCGATGGGTTAACAATCGCGTTAAGGGCACGAGCGTGCTTGATGATGCCACCGATATAGTATAGTGCAGTTTCTGATAAACCAGCGTACTCATCACCAGCAAAAGTGTTTACGCCATCTTTAGAGATTGACATATGTACGTGCATACCTGAACCATTATCGCCTACGATTGGTTTTGGCATAAAGGTCGCTGTTTTGCCAAACTGATGGGCTACGTTATGTACCACATATTTGAACTGCTGTACTTCGTCCGCTTTACGAACCATAGTGTTGAATGACACACCGATTTCAGACTGACATGACGCTACTTCGTGGTGATGAACTTCTACACGGTCTGGACCCATGATGTCTTCTAGACGCTGACACATTACTGAGCGTAGATCTTGTGAGCTATCTACTGGTGGTACTGGGAAGTAACCGCCTTTAACGCGTGGACGGTGACCCATGTTGCCCCAGTCATAGTCGTTATCAGTTGACCAAGCAGCTTCCTCAGCAGTGATACGGTGACGAGCACCTGACATATCTACCGACCATTTTACGTCATCAAATACGAAGAATTCTGGCTCTGGACCAAAGTAAGCAGTATCACCGATACCTGTTGACTTTAAGTATTCTTCTGCACGGTGTGCGATTGAACGTGGGTCACGCTCATAGCCTTGCATAGTAGTCGGCTCGATGATGTCACAAGTTACTACCACAGTCGTTGCATCAAAGAATGGGTCGATAAACGCTGTCTCTGGATCTGGACGCAAAATCATGTCAGAAGCTTCAATGCCTTTCCAGCCAGCAACAGATGATCCATCAAACATTTTACCGTCTTCAAGAACATCCTCGTCGATGCTTGAGGCAGGGTAGCTGATGTGCTGCTCTTTACCGATCGTATCTGTAAAACGGAAATCTACCCATTTGGCGTTAGATTCTTTGATTAGATCGAATAGTTTGTTTGACATTATATGTCTCTCCATTAATTGTTCACAATGAACTTTTTTGTGGGGTAGTTTAAGCTGAACTTAATTTGAATTTATTATGCGGCACTTAGGCTTATTAGGTTCAAAAGCTGGCATATTATTCTCATTTTATCAAAAAACAGTTTAGGTAACAGTAATTTAAAATTCTAATGACAATTTTTAAATTCAAGTCAGCACAGCTAAGTTCGACTTTAAGTAACCTATTGCTACTTTGATATATTAATTGTTGCAACTGCTATGCCAACTTAAAACAACTCTTTTTGAAATATTAACATTTATTGATAAATATTAGACAAAACCCTGAAAAGAACGCATTTATATGCCATTTTTAGGACTAAGTTAGTTATCACCTGCTTAATATTGTCAAAAATAGTGCAACAACCCTTATATTATCGCACTATTTATG
>JAHHUJ010000134.1 GCA_020024075.1 Psychrobacter sp. | reverse complement strand
GGTGTGGTAGGGGCGTCTCCGAATTCATTGGTGTATTTGCAAGGTCAGAAGAGTCATTTAATCGATACCACTACTGTGGTAGATAATATCGAAAAAATGGTTAGAGAGCGTGTGGCAGAGGCAGAGCAGAAAGCGGCCAATGAAATTTTACGTGTGGATGGCAGTAAGTAGTCTGTTAAAGTAACCACTGTCTAAGCTCCCCTATGGGTTACGGATTAAGCTGAATAAAAAATTGGGCAAATAGTATGATTAAGTCAATCAAAGGTTTTAATGACATTTTGCACGTGGCTACTCCTAGTAGCCAACCTAGCAGCGAATGGCGCTGTTTAGAGAGCACGTTAAAGAACGTTCTGGATCAATTTGGCTATGATGAAATTCGTCTGCCGATTGTAGAAGAGACACAGTTATTTGCCCGTGCTATCGGTGATGCGACAGATATCGTTGAAAAAGAGATGTTTAGTTTCACCGATAAGTCTGATCCACCAACACCTATTACCCTGCGTCCTGAAGGGACGGCAGGCGCAGTTCGAGCAGTTATTGAACATAACTTACTACGTGGTGATAACCCTAAACTTTGGTATTTAGGCCCCATGTTCCGTTATGAGCAGCCACAAAAAGGCCGTTATCGCCAGTTCCACCAGCTAGGTGTAGAAGCTTTTGGTAGTGAGCTTGCTGATGTGGAAGCTGAACTGATTGCGATGACGCACATGATGTGGCAGCGTCTTGGCATTGACCATGAGCTAACTCTAGAGATTAATAGCTTAGGTGAGCTAGATGAGCGCTTGGCTTATCGCGCGGCTTTGGTTGAGTTTTTACATAACAAAAAAGACTTACTAGATGCTGACAGCCAGCGCCGCTTGACCACCAATCCACTGCGTATCTTAGATAGTAAAGATAAAGAGACTCAAGCTATTTTAGAAAATGCGCCTAAGCTTGCCGACTACTTGGGTGAGGACAGTAAAGCCCACTTTGAGCAACTAAAGACCTACTTAACAGCGCTTGGTATCGATTATGTGGTCAATCCAAAATTGGTACGTGGCTTAGATTACTATAACAAAACCGTCTTTGAGTGGGTGACCGATAAACTGGGCTCACAAGCTACGGTTTGTGCCGGTGGTCGTTATGATGGCTTAATTGGTCAGTTAAAATCTATTGGTAAGCCTGCCGATAAAGCCAAAGCGGTTAAGTCAGATCCAGCAGCAGGGTTTGCTATGGGTCTTGAGAGACTGTTGCTATTGGTGCAAGCAGTCAATCCAATGCCTAAGTTTGCTTCTTGTGACGTGTTTGTGGTGGTTCATCCGGATTTATACGCTGAAGGATTGTTATACGCCCAGTCATTACGCGAGGCCCGTCAGGACTTACGCATTAAGATGTCTAGTGCCAATAGCATGAAGGCACAAATGAAAAAAGCCGATAAGTCAGGGGCTAAAATAACGGTTATCTTAGCCCAAGACGAAATAGAAAACGGTACCATCAGTATCAAAACGATGGAAACTGGGGAGCAGGTAAGCCAAGATAAGTTATGGCTACACAGTCCTGAAAACTTTAGTTTATAATTCAAAACTTATCTTAGATTAAGCAATTGGCAATACAGCTCTTTTGCATATTCGGTAATTAACTTTTTAGGTAGATTTATGGCCAAGATTTCCTCTTCAAATTCACCACAGATGAATAACCCCAACGGTGATCCCCAGTCAATGGAGAAGCTCAAGAAAGCTGCTGGCTATATTATTGGTGCTATATTACTAGCGCTAATAGGCTACTTTGGTTGGAACTACCTACAAAACTCAGGTATGAAAGCGGATACGGTGGCTGCAGATAAGTATGCGGCCATTGAAGCGGACAATGATGAGTTATTGGGTCAACCAGACGGCAATGCCGAAGCTAGCAAAAAGCTAAATGCGGATATCGATGCTTTGGTAGCAGAACATGGCAATACAGTATATGCTTGGCAGGCGCTTATGATTAAGTCGCGTAATGCAGTTGATGCTAATGATATGAAGACTGCCTTAGCCGCGCTAAAAAAAGCATTAGAGATTGATCTAAAAGATGCAGGTCTGCACTCTATTACCCAGCTTCGTTATGCGACTGTATTATTAGCCAGTGGTGATGTAGAGTCTGCTTTAAAGCAAGCTTCAATTGATGTCCCTGTTGCTTTTGAAGCCAGTCAGCAAGAGCTGTTAGGTGATATTTATTTGGCCAAAAAAGACAATGAAAAAGCCATACGTGCTTATGAAAATGCGTGGAGCTTATTGTCTAAGCGTCATGAAGAGCGTCCTTTCTTGCGCTTGAAGCTAGAAAACTTAGGCATCAGTCCTAAGCCTATTGAGCCTGCTGAACAAATTGTGGACGTTGAGGCGATGCAGCAGGCACAACTAGCAGGTAGTGAGGAGATGGATCCAGAGCTCAAGGCTGCTATCGCTGAAATAGAAGCAGCTGCTTCTGAAGAGCCGGAGAAATAAGGCCACAAGCTACGATTTCTCTGGTGGCTGCTTTATGGTTACGACCTACTAGCCAAGCTGAGTTACAATAAGTAATTACAATAAATAGCCTTTTGACTTTTTGTTTATAACCGAATTTGTTATAACATACACAACCATAAGATTAGTCCCAAGATTGCTGTAAGCTTTTTTTGGCACTATGATTTTTAACCTGATTGAGCTGATTCAACTATGTATAACAATAAACCGCTATCTACACCAGCAAGCCTTATCGTCAAAGCCTCAAAGATTACTGTTCTGTGTGCCTCCATTGCCTTAGTTGCTGCTTGTGGAAAGACCATTAAGCCAGAAGAGCACAAGCCGACTAAATTGGTGCAGCTTGAGCAAGCTATCAATGTGGTTGAACCAGTATTTCAGACGTCAATTAGTGACCGCTCGAAGCTGGCAGATGTTAACCTTTTTGAAGTGGGCTTTGATGGCAAACAATTGGTTGTGGCTTCAGGGGCAGGCACAGTACAAAGCTATGGTCTAAATGGTCAGACCCTGTGGAGCGTTGACTTAAACGAGGACATCGTAGGTGCGGTTGCCTTTGATAGTGCCAGTCAGACTGCTGTGGTAACCACCAAGTCTGCCCGTGTGGTTGCATTAGACACTAATAACGGTCAAGTTAAATGGGAAAATAAGATAAGTGGTACGGTACTGGCCCCTGCCTTAATCCATAATAACCGTGTGATACTCTCTGCCAATGACGGGATTATGCATGGATTGTCGTTACAGTCAGGTCAGTCTATTTGGCAGTTTGCTACCCAAACCCCAAGTATTAGTGTCCGTGGTAGTGCTAAGCCAACTTTATTAGACAATCAAACTGCGATTATGGGCGGCGCGGATGGTCGTCTGCATGCAGTTGAAATTGAGTCAGGCATTCCTAAGTGGAATCGCCGCGTGGGTATCCCTTCTGGCGCTAGTGAAATCCAGCGCATGACAGATGTTGATGGCACTCCCACTGTGGATAAAGGTCAGCTACTTGCCGTCAGTTATAGTGGTCAGTTAATGTCTGCAGATCTCGCCAGTGGTCAGATTACTTTTTTACAAGAAGCGGCCAGTAAAAACAGCTTAGCGGTTACCGACACGGCAGTAATTACCACCACGCTAGACGGTATAGTAAAAGCCTTTGATCGTCGAACCGGTGAGCCATTATGGCAAAACGAAGCTTTGGCTTATCGTCAGTTAAGTAACCCTGAGCTAATTGGCAACTATATTGCTGTTGGTGATTTAGAAGGGGTGGTTCATTTCTTATCGCCACAAGATGGTCGTATTGTTAGCCGTACCCAAACCAAGGGGCCTATTGCCAAACTGACTGCTGAAGGTAGCTACTTACTGACTCAGACTAAGTCAGGTCAAGTGAGCGTGTGGCGTTTAGTGCGTTAATTATTCTAGGTTAATTGTTGTAGGTTAATTGCTTTAGGTAGTACAAAGTTAGAGCAAAAAACAGACCAAAAGACTAGATCAAAAACTATAGTATAAAAAAAAGAAGCCTAACATTAGGCTTCTTTTTTTTGGCAAATATTATAAGGCACAAGTATTATAAGGCAATAGTTAGGGAATCTTAGTAAGGCCAATACACCTACACCCTTCAGCTTCCTTATCTATCGCGAACCAACACCACAGGCTCACCTTGATTAAAATATAAGTTGGTATCGATATCTTTAAGCTCAAGTGGCACATAAGGCCATAGCGACAGGCGGTGGCGACGTCGGCGTAGCTCATCTTTGTCTAAGTGTGGGTCTAAGTTGGTAACGTGGCTTTGAGTCAAAAACTTAGCATCATAAAAAGGCCGATGGGTGAACCATTCAATATAATGAGCTGGGCGTAACTCAGGCATCTGTAAAGCCTCAAAGTCGCTATGACTGTCTATATGGTGCCAGCTATGCAGAGGAAAGGTCGTATTTAACCAGTCAGGGCTTGGCTCACTACTGCTACTATCTTTGAAGAACCTGCCTTTCATTACCATATAGCGTTTATCAATTTTTAGCTTGTTATAAAAATCCAAATCTATGTAGATGCTACGAAAGGGTTTGGTTTGCATATGTATTAATTTGCGTTGTAGAGTGTCGCGAGCGTTAATACCAACCCAGTTAGCAAACTTATTGTATGGCGCAGACCCTAAATAAAACTTTATTGCCAGCTCCCAGTGCTCAATCTCATCGCGCTCATGGTTTTTTAGGATAAAGTCTAATTCACCGGTAGTTTGCATGCCATTGTATAGTTGTACGTTATGAGCCACGACTTCATAAGGGTGAACCCCTAACTGAAAGCCATCTTCTAACCAAAAATGAATCAGCCCCTCAAAGTGAAAGCCTAGACGATAAGGACTGGGGCGTGACATCAGATATCGAGTGAGTTCTTGATAAGCAGAGCTGTTATCTAATTGCTGCAAACGCGAGGCATAATTTTGATATTGGGTCAGCCAAAACTGTGGCTCATGTACAAATATTTGCTGTGATATTAAGTTAGAATCAGCAGAGATCCATTGCTTTAACACATCAGGACAGGCAAGAGCGAAGGCTAAGTCTCGGACAAACGGACGTTTGTATTGTAGCCAAGGTTGTGACTTATTAAGAAGCATAGGTTATTCAAAAGTATAGTTTGTGGTTTGGTGGTAGTAGATCGATGAGAGGAGATAGTCTACAGCATACATATGATTATAAAACTCGATGGGTTTATGTATCGCTTTTAAACCAAAACGAACACAGTGACAAAGCTCGAGGCTACTGACTATGTTATGATAGCAACATTGTGTCCTCACAACCTAGTTATAACTTTCTAATAGTTCAAGGTAGCATTTATTTATGACTCAAAAGTTAAAAGCTGAGACCAACTCAGCAGCACAAACAGTTCGTACAACCATTACTAGTAAAGATGTTGAGCATGTGAGCGATGTGGTAGATAAGTCGACTATTAAGCAGCCCTTGGTCGCCGTCTATTGTGGCTCACGCATGGGTAATAATCCAGTTTACGAAGCGGCAGCTAGAGAGTTGGGTGAGGCTTTGGCAAAAAATGACATGGGCCTAGTCTATGGTGGTGCCAGTATTGGGCTTATGGGATCTGTGGCTGATACTGTTATATCAGGTGGCGCTCATGCGGTAGGTGTTATTCCTACCTTTATGTTAGATCATGAGATTGCTCATGAAGGTTTAACCCGGCTACACCTAACTGATACCATGCACACTCGTAAAGCAATTATGGCGGAGTATGCAGATGCCTTTATCACTTTGCCGGGAGGTCTTGGTACTCTAGAAGAAATCATGGAGATTGCCACTTGGCGTCAGCTTTATCAACACGAAAAACCCATGGTTATTCTAAACATTAATGGCTTCTATAATCCTTTGATTGAGCACTTAAAGCACACTGCAGCAGAAGGCTTTATGAAGCAAGAAGATATAGAAAGATTGGTGGTGTGTGATGATATTAAATCGGCTGTAGATTTGTTGAACGAACTGGTCCATATTGATGATCCAGTGGACACGTATAAAATTTAAGGAAACGTTGAACGCCATTGCACCCATTGCGTATAACTAAAAAAAGGAAAAAGCTGCCTTCCTTAAA
>JAHHUJ010000133.1 GCA_020024075.1 Psychrobacter sp. | reverse complement strand
GTATTGGTGATCAGTTCTTCTTAAAAAAACCCAAAGTAGGCTTGGATGAAACTGAAGGAACTTTAGATATAAACTCTACCGGTGTCGCTTGGCGCTCAAGCTTACAGCCCTATCGTAACTTTTGGTTTGATTTTAATGGGGCATTGGACTCAGATAACAACCTAAACTATATCGCCAGCCAAGTTCGCTATAACCCCACACCAAATAGCTTAATTAACTTCGGTGTGATTGAGCGCAAAGAAGATACTATTACCAATCAAGCAGCTTTATCCGCTTTGACTGCTTCGACCATTATTCCAATTAATGAGAAGTGGCGATTCTTAGGTCAAGGTCAATTTGATACTGATAATAATAAATTTATTGATGCCACAGTTGGTATCGACTATGAAGATTGTTGTTATGGGTTTTCAATCTATGGCCGCAGTTACTATAATGACCTAAACTTGGAAGACAAACCAACGCGTGCCATCATGGCAGAATTTAGAATTAATGGCTTTGGCGATAGAAAAAGCCGTTTGACTAAGCACTTAGATGACAAAATCCTAGGTCTAGAACCCGTAGACTACTTATGGAAAAAATAATTTAATTTAAATTGATATATACCCTATCCCTTAACCCTATAATTTGTGTAAATAAAAATAGGTTTAATAAATTTTTAACGATTTACTGCCTTATAAAGTTTTTATAAGGCAATACTCAAGCTAAAAACAGGCTACTTATGACAGCATTAAATACTCAGCACTATAAATCGAAGCACTCTTGCTCGCATACCAATGCTTTTGGAACCTCAAAACTGCGTCTAAAAAAGCTAACTGATGCATTACTGGTGTCAACTGTACTGGCAAGCTTCAGGTTAACAGCACAAGCTGCAGATAAAGCCGCGGACTCAGCAAGTACCGCTCAGTCAGCTGAAAATGTCAAATCAGCTGATACCCAAGCACCAATCTCTGCTAGTGAAAGTAGTAATGGCATCATTGCTTTGGTCAATGATACGCCTATTCTAAAAAGTGAGTTAGCAGCAGCCATTGCGGCAGCTCAAATGCGCATTGAAGCCAGTGGTCAGCCTGCCCCTAGCCCTCAACGCTTACAAAGTGACGTGCTAAACAGCCTGATTTTGCGCGAATTACAATTAGATATGGTACAAAGAGCTGGGATTAGACCTAACCCTGATGCGGTCAACGAAAGCTTAGCCCGCTTAGCGCAGGCTCAAGGCTTAAAGTCTTTATCTGAATTACAGCAAGCCCTTGATGCTAGACAGCCTGGACGCTACGCCGCTGTACGAGCTCAAGTTATCGAAGAAGAATCCTTAAAAGCACTGCAACAAAGCCAAGTTGCCAATAGAGTGCGCATTACAGATCATGACATTGATGCTTTTTTAGCCTCTCCTGAAGCCCAAAAACTTCAAAGCACTGAATACCGCACCATTCATATTCGTATTCCTTTTAGCGATGACTACAACCGTATTACCGAAAGCGAAAAGAATACTGCGATGCAGATTGCCCAGCAAACTCAAGAGCTGCTTAAGAGCAGTAATGATGCCCAAGCTATTTTAAATCAGGTAACTACAGGCATTGCTAAAAACTATGTAGCTCCTATTCAAGGCGGCGATATGGGTTATCACCCTGCTGCTGGTCTACCAGTAGATATCGCTAAGCAAATCACCCCACTTGAAGTAGGACAAGTGACAGAACCACAAATTACCCCTGAAGGTATTGACGTTGTGAAGCTGGTCGATAAGCGTAACAACGATAATATGATAATCCCTCAGTGGAAAGTTCGTCATATCTTAGTAAAAACAGATGAGCGTAATAGTGATGCCCTAGTAGAGCAGCGCGTCAATGACTTATATGAACAGCTGCGCCGTGATGCTGACTTTGCCTCACTTGCTGCTACCTACTCAGATGACCCCGGCTCTGCTGGCCGTGGTGGCGATCTTGACTGGGTAACAGAAGGTCAAATGGTGCCAGAGTTTGAAGAGATGATGAAGCGCACCCCTGAAGGTGACTTCTCTACCCCATTTAAATCACAGTTTGGTTGGCATATCCTAAAAGTTGAAGGAATCCGTGAAAAAGATGTTAGTGATACTATTAAGCGTAATCTTGCCCGTGAAGCCCTATTCCAACGCTTAGCACCACAAGCTCAAGAAGACTGGCTACAAGAGCTTCGTGCTAACGCTTACGTAAAAATCTTCAACTAACACAGCATTTAATACAGCGTTAAATCAATTTAAGTTTCTACCAAAAAACACACCCTATCTAAGATAAGGTGTGTTTTTTGCTTTTATGGCCTTTAGGTTTAAGGTTTGATTGCTTTAGATTGATTGTAATTGGTTACAATACAGTGCTACCAAATTAAGTCACTCATTAAAGACCCAACACAGCTCTTGGATCAATTGGCGTACCATTTTCACGCACTTGGAACTGTAAACCGACCATTGTCGTTTGCCCTGTGCTACCCATAGTGGCAATTTGTTGGCCTGCCTGCACCTGATCCCCTTCATTGACTAACATCTGATGGTTATGAGCATAGACCGTGATATATCGAGAATCATGTCTGACCATAATTAAGTTACCGTATTCGGGCAAACCATTACCTGCATACATCACCACCCCAGCTTTACTTGCCAATACAGGGTCGCCAACCCTGCCACTGAACCACATACCCATATCACCTGAGTTGGCATTAAAGTTTTTAACGACTGGATTACTACTAGGATAAGCATAACCCCTAGTTGAGGTTGCCGTTGGTGGATTATAGCTTGGTGTGCTGACAGGCGGTCTGGTCTGCACTGGTGGTCTAGTATTGACAGGCTTATTAGCCGCAACATTACTCCCCCCTTCCCACAGCTTCAGCCATTGTCCAGCATAAATAGTGTAACGGCTATCCAAACGGTTTAAAGCACCAATTTGACGATAATTAAGGCCATAGCGAGCTGCGATATGACTCACCGTATCCCCTGATTTAACTTTATAGTAGTTGGGGACACCGCGAGCATCGACTTGTACCACAGGGCCTGTGGATTGATAGGTAGGCTTAGTCGCACAGCCTGATAACATCAAGGCTCCACCCAATACTGCAAACGCCAACCCTTTTACTTTGGTAGATGATTTACGCTGAAAGCTAGCAGTCAAATGAGTGGTCTCACTGTTGCCTGTCAAAAAAATGCTGGACATAAATGTCTCCCTATAAAAAAACACAATAACGACAAATTAAAAAATTAGATGAGATGAATTGATGGCTTTTGAGATTTTAGCTATGATAACTTATTGATATTTTTCAGCATTTTGACCGTAGCTATCATTTTTGACCGTAGCTATTTCCCATTATACTCAGCAGTTAGATACAATTACCGCTTATCATACCAATCAATTATTTATTCATAACTCAATATCCTAATCGCTCAGCAACTTATGTCAATATACACGTAACTGTTATAACGATTCTTTACATAACATACAGGCTTGGTTAGGGTATCAACTTTGAAAGCTGTTAAAATAATACTTATCAACCCACAATATTTACTAAACAAAGCGTTGTGCTATAAAGTCAGGGCTACCTTTTATCTTATGGGTTTATGATTAAAAAAAGACAATAACCTGACTGTCTCTATTGATTTACGCTTTTATGGTTATAAATCACAATTGGTACACATCTGGGTAAATTAACAATGCCATAATAGACTGAATAAACAATAGTTAATTCAAAATTTAAAAAAATACTGACTATACTATTGCTGACCATACTATTAGAGAACTAATACAACTAGAGAATCAATACAATTAAATAATACTACTAAATAATACTACTAAATAAAGAGCATACCTAACCTAAAACGTTTTTGATTTAAAAATCTATGAGATATAAGACTAACCGTCAACTTTAAGTTACTTATTTAAGCCACTTGACCTTAAAAAAGTCATTTGATCTTAAATGTTCTTGATATGAAATGATAGTAACCCTCAAATATCCATAGATTACTTATCTCTAAGCATGATGATAATGACTATGAAAAAACTTATGACAAGCCTTTTAAGTAATTCGGTATTAAGCAGCTCACTAAGTGACTATGTAACTAGCTCAGTAGCCAGCTCAATAAGCAGTAGTGCCCGTAAACTACTACTATCTACCTTTGTTGGATCTATAGCTTTGGCAGGGTCAACCCTAGTACAAGCTGCACAAACAACTATCCCTGTGGATTTATCACGTGCCACGGCAACTAAGCATGAGATTGCAGTACTGCAAGTATTATCCGAGGTGTGCCCTCCTATGCTAAATCGTCAGCAAAGACAGAGCTTCCAAAAGACTTATAATCAACAGCTAAAGCAAATGTTGCCGTCTATTGAGAACCCAAAATCAGCCATACGCTATTTGTCTACTCAACAAGATTATAAAACCATATTATCTAGTATGCGCAGTTGGACGTTAAGTTACTCTCGTGATGAGAACTTAGCCCTATGTACTGATCTGGCAAATGCTGACTTTTAATACTTTTTTATAACTAAACTGAGCACTTAACATAACCGCTTATAGCCTAAAATGTAGAGTACTGACGTCATAATAAAAAAATAACAAAAATAAAAAGAGTCGATAGCTTTAATTCGACTCTTTTTTTATGGTCGATATATTTCTGTATTTCACCCCGTTTATCAGTCAAAACAAGATTAAAAAGCTAACTTATTCAATTTAGAGCCTATTTGCTCAATTATTTGTTTAACCCATTTGTGCAATTTGTTAATATACTGTCTTGTTAATATATTGTCTCGTTTGGCCCCACTGTCAATAGTTTCTATTTATAGTTAAGGATAGACCTAACGCTTTTTAACTTCTATTATGTAGTACATGTAACACAGTAAACCTTTACCTTCCATTTAGATTCATTCAGATGTCATCACAACTTATAATCTCCACATAACGGCATTAACCGCATCATTGGCTTGGCTTATTGCTAAGTTATAAAATGGTTAGTGCGCCTAGAGATTTAAGCCTATAATTGACTCTGAAATAAACTATGACCAAATATGGTGTCTTAGATATGACTGCTCCTGAAAATAAGCTATTACCTTCATTATTAGTGAAAACTAATACTGTAACCCCTTTATCTATTGTGAAATCTTTTGTATTAGGCTCAGGGCTGCTAGCTATATCAGCCGCCGCTTCAGCTGCCCCAGTTCCGCCGCCAGAGATGGATAACACCGCTTACATCTTGATGGATTATGATACCGGCGCAATTCTAGCTGAAAAAAATGCAGACCAACCCCTACCTCCTGCATCCCTAACTAAGATGATGACCAGTCATATCATTGAGAAGAAACTGATGGCTGGTGAATTAAAAGAAGATGACCAGGTGCTAATGAGCGAAAACGCTTGGTGTCGTGGTGTAAGCAATCAATCTTGTATGTATGTGCCAGTAAACAAAACAGCCTCTGTGATCGATATGCTACGCGGTATTATCATCCAATCAGGTAACGATGCCTCAAAAGCAATGGCTGAGCACATTGCCGGTAGCGAGCAAGCTTTCGCTCAGCTAATGAATGCTGAAGCCAAAGAGCTTGGCATGACCAATACCAACTTTGTTAACTCTACAGGTATGCCAGCTGAAGGCCATCACGCTTCTGCTCGTGACTTAGCTATCTTATCTCGCGCCATTATCAAGCAAGGCGGGGACTACTATAAACTGTATTCAGAAAAAGAGTTCACCTATAACAACATCACTCAAGGCAACCGCAACGCCTTATTACGCACAGACAGTACAGTAGATGGCCTAAAAACCGGGCATACTGACGCTGCAGGCTACTGTCTAGCGGCTTCTAGCTTACGCGATGATATGCGTCTTATCTCAGTGATTATGGGCACTAAGAGCATGCAGGAGCGTGCTGACCAGTCTCGCGAATTATTAAACTGGGGTTTTGGTCACTTTGATACCAAAGTTGTGGCTCCCGCCAATCAGTTTGTAGATACTGTTCCTGTTTATTTTGGTGAAAAAAACGAAGTTAAAGCGGCCACAGGCGAAGCTTTAAAAGTATTAACCACTAAGACTCAATCAGATCAAATAAGC
>JAHHUJ010000132.1 GCA_020024075.1 Psychrobacter sp. | reverse complement strand
CGATTACAACCCGCTAAGACTTCATCGGTTAAGCGCAACCAATCAATGCGCTGTAGCTCTGATTTTGGTAACTGCTGTTGTGGCTCAAGCTTGGCCAATATAAGCAGCTGCTCTACTAAGTGATTGGCTCTATCAATACCCTCGCTAATACGCTCAGTATGATAAATAACCTCGTCATCTATAAGATCATTATTTGCTTGTGATATTTGCTGTTCTATCAGCTTTTGTTGCAGTAAATCCACCTGTAGCTTGAGTGCGGTTAACGGACTACGTAGCTCATGTGACGCATCTGCTGTAAAGCGCTGCTCACGCTCCAAAGTATCCGCTACTTTGACAAATAGCTCATTTAAAGCAGTCACTAACGGCTGAACTTCTTTAGGAACTTCTGCCACAATAGGGCTATCATCCTGAAGTTGATGGGAGCTTAGGGTTTCACTAATTTCAGTTAACGGTGCAAAACCGCGGCGAACTGACCAAATTACCAATCCCAAAAAAGCCAATAAACCGATAAATATCGGTAAAATTTGTACCTTTAAAGTATGAGTAATCATCTCTCGGCGTACTTTGAGGTTTTGACCAACAGCAATTACTCGGCCATCATGCTGACTAGAATTATCATCGTGAATATAAAACAATCGCCACCGCCGACTAAAAGGTTTCAAACGTCGATAGGCTTTGTTTTCTTGCTCCAAGAATCCTTGTTGATCGGCTAAATACTTAAAGGATTGACCATTCTCATCAGCCATTAATAATCGGCCTTTGCTATCCCAAATTGCAAATCCCATATAGTTATCTTTTGCATCACCTAGATTGCCTAACAGCTCATTATTTTTTAATTGATAAACTTTGGCATAGTGGTGATCATGGTCATCGTCGTCATCATAATTATCGCTGTCGTCATCATCGTCATGACTTTTTGACTTATATTTTTTATCCTCTAGCCTTTTTTTCTCATACTCTCCCTCAAGATCATCATCGCCTGAGATACTTACCAAATAACGAGCTACTTGAGTAATTTGAGTGTCATTAATTTCACTGATCTCATGCCAAAGACGCCAAGCCACAAAGCTTGACGTTAATAACCACAATAGTGGCAAACCGATTAACAATGAGGTTAACAGTCGTTGCTGAATACTTTTCATATAGGGATTCTAGGCTAGCGCTATCAGTCGATAAATTTGGCTCAATAAATATAACTCAATAAAGCTTGATAAATATAGCTCCTTGGATTCAATAAAAAAGACATAACTTACTGAGTAGAACCATGCTGATAGCTGGGATTTAAATAATAGCCAATGCCGCGCTTAGTCAATATAAAATCATTGCCAAGCTTTTTGCGCAAATGATGAATATGAACCTCGATGGCATTACTCTCAATATCTTGTTGCCAGCCATAGAGCTTGTCCTCTAAGCTGGCCCGATTATGAATCTTTTGTGGCTGAGTCATCATTTGCTCCAATATCGCCACCTCTTTGGTGGTCAAATCAATCGACTGTCCTTGATAAGTCACTTGCTGACTGTGAGGATAATAGACCAATTCCCCAAAGCGAATTTCAGGGTAGATTCGACCTTGACTGCGCCGCATTAACGCTTGTAGCCTTGCAATCACCTCATCAAGCGCAAATGGCTTAACCAGATAATCATCGGCGCCAGCATTAAGTCCGGCTACTCTATTGGCAATGGCATCACGGGCGGTGATAATCAATACTGGCGTATCTAGCTTCTTGTCTCGCCAGTGCTTTAAGACCGACATCCCATCACCATTTGGCAACGTCAAATCTAACAACACAGCATCAAACATCGACTCTTGCAGCGCCAATTCTCCCAGCTTGGCATCACTGAACCAGTCCACCGTCATGCCGTGGTTTTTGAGGCCTAAAATTAAGCCCTCTGCAATAGTGCTGTCGTCCTCTATTAATAATACTCGAGACATAATAACCCTCACTCTAGCTACTTTCTTTAAACTAGATAGCACCTTATCAATAAATACAGTTGCAACTTTATTCCGTCTTATTCACTGTTTTATTACCAGTAATCATTGATTTTATAAGGTTTTGCTTCTGTATATAACTCATAACAATAGCCTCAAAGATATGTAACGGCACTAGCAAATACAAACTACTGGCCAATACTTCATGAATCCCTTCAAACAAATCTTTGTTTCCTAAGACTTGAGATTCCATCAAATAACCGGTCAGGCCTAAACCGATGATAGCACCCCAAAGGGCAAACATCATCAGTGCACCTAAGGGATTATGACCCAAATGCTCAACTTTAACACTTTGATTATTAACATGGTGGGCTTTAAGCTCATTCAGATGGTTTTTAACTCGTGTGGGTGTCGGGAAGAAGTCGCTAAACCGGGCATATTTAGTGCCTACCAGTCCCCATAAAAGGCGTATCATTACCAACGCCACTACCGTAAAGCCGATAAACTGGTGAATATTGCTCCCCTCTTCGGTAAAGGCTAAATTGGCACGGACACCAGTGGCACCTGCCCAGTGGGTAACCCTGACTAAAATATCCCAAACTTTCACTTGCTGCTTAGAAGCAGAAACGGGTTCAGAGGCTGAAATATTAGAGTTAGAAATATTTTCTAGTTCTATTTTAGATGGTTTTTGGCTCATGATGATGGCTCCCTTAAGCTTACTGCTGTATGAAATGACTTATATTAAGTCAGCTTGCGGACGGCCTTTTTAGTCAATCAGGCATCCACCGCGACTGTGTTATGAATCTATTACAACAGATGAAACTTAAGACAAGCTTAGGAAAATGATAATATTTCTAGAGTGGTCATACTTTCGTTCAGAGCGGCACGATTTTTGAGATGGGTAATATTATGAGTAGTCCAAATCTTCCAAGTGATTTAACTCCCAATCATTTAACTCTAAGTCATTTAACCTTATCTCCTCCCTCTTCCGATTTTCAAATAGATTTTCTAAGAAACCTTCAATGGCTACTAGAGTCCAGCGGTAATCATCCCAAAAAATAATAACACGTAAAAGTAGAAACTAACTGCTAAAATACTAGCAGGAGATTTCGACATGAAAAAATCAAGATTTACCGACACCCAGATTGTTAATATACTCAGACAAGCAGAACAAGGCGTCCCTGTCAGTGACATACTACGTGAACACAATATAAGCCAGAGCACGTTTTACAAATGGCGATCAAAATATGGTGGCATGGACGCCTCACTGATTACCCGTCTCAAAGAACTAGAAGCTGAGAATGCACGCTTGAAGAAGATGTACGCCGAAGAGCGTCTTAAATCAGACATTTTAAAGGATGCCATGTCAAAAAAGTGGTAGCGCCCTCTAGGCGCAAAGAGCTTGCTCAGCATTACATCAAGACCAGAGCCATTAGCGTACGTTTAGCTTGTCTAATCTTTAATATCAGCATAACCTGCTATTACTATCAGCCAAAGACAGCGGATGACAATGAGCAGATAGCTAAGCTGTTGATTGATTTAACAAGCAGTCATAAAAACTGGGGCTTTAAGCTGTGCTTCTTATATCTAAGAAATGTACTGGGACTGCCTTACAATCACAAACGTATTTATCGCATCTACCGTGAGCTTGAATTAAACCTGAGAATAAAGCCTAAACGCCGTATTAAACGAAATAAGCCACAAAAGCTTGCTGTGCCCACTTGCATCAATCAAAGCTGGAGCATGGACTTTATGCACGATGCCTTAACCGATGGTAGAGCGATTAGACTGTTTAATGTCATTGATGACTTTAATCGTGAAGCATTAACCATTGAGGTTGACTTCTCACTACCCGCTCAAAGAGTGATACGTAGTTTAAATCAGCTTATAGAGTGCCGAGGCAAGCCTGATCAAATCAGGTGTGATAATGGACCTGAATATATCAGTAATGATTTAAAAGACTGGGCTGATGAACAAGGGATTATCATTGAGTACATTGAGCCTGGCAATCCTCAGCAAAATGGCTTTGTTGAACGCTTTAATAAAACAGTACGTTATGACTGGCTCAATCAAGAGTTGTTTGATAGTTTAGAACAAGTGAGACAACAGGCTGAAACTTGGATCAATCACTATAATAACGAAAGACCCAATATGGGCAATGGTGGCCTTACGCCAATTCAGAAACTTAATATGGCAGCTTAGTTCTACTTATTTGGTGTTTTAAATTTGGGGGTATTTCATTCTCATTTCTACATCTAGTTTAGTACCTGTATATTTTCTTTTAGCGATTGCTATCTGTCTTAATAAGCTGTCTATATCTTTCTGCTTTAAACTATTATCTTCAACCGCCACCTTAGCCGTTTCACCCGCATTCACTGCATCAGTAATTTCTCCAGTGGTAGAACCAATAGCCACCCCTGCTAAGGTAGTGATATTGCTAATAGTATCCTTTTGTTCAGCGGTTAGCTCACTTGGTTTATCTACTTGATATATATACTTAGACAGTAGGGTAGCAGTGACCTCTCCTGAGCTTGCAGATATGCCACCTGTTAAGGCATCGTTACCTGTGGCAGCACTGACCGCTGCACCTAATAGTGCGTGTGCTAACAGATGCTCAGGGCTACCTTCGCCTGCTAGATTTGTATTATTTGCAGCATTGTCCAGATCATTTTCTTTAAATACTTGTCCAATTTGATAAGCCACTTGTGGACTTACCGCTTTGGCAACATAGCCTGTTGCACCATTGGCATTTGGCCCGTATAACGCACTGCTGATACCGTCAAAGAGTAAGGCTTTTCGTTGTACTTTGTCAGCTTGTTCTAAAAGCTCATTTCTTGCTGTGAAATTGCCTAATGCTTCTTGCTCTTTAGCTGCATCACGAAGTTCTTGCTCATCTTTATTAAGCTCAGTCTTTATCTTGCGACGTTCTTGATCAAAAGCCCTGGTTATCTCAAGATCTGCTTGAACTTTACTACCCACTTTATTGGCATCAAAGCTATTTTCAAGTGGCTCATTTAAACTATCTTTGCTTGCAGTGGTCACATCAGACTGCCCTGCCATGCCTGTTACACCAGCTTTGGTTGTTCTGGTTTGATTGTCGCTATCTGTACCATAGCCAATGCCGTTTAGACTGGCTTCAGGATTGGTATCTTTGGCTTTACCAATACTAATACCAGCAGCTATGGCTTTAGCGTCATAGTTGATATGGTTTTGGATATCTGAGGTCTCTATGCCTTGAGCAAAGACGGATTTGTTATCCTCAGCACTGGCTGTGGTGTATGCAGCTCCTTTAATTACACCTTTACCGCCGACATTTAAGTCTGCTTTCTGCGTATAAATAGCCGTTTGTTCAGTGACTGCGGCATAATCGGCATCAATGTTAGTCTTACCGCCATTAATAGATAGGCTGTTTGCTTGGGCATTGCCTGATAGGTCTATATCTGCACTAAACCCTGCGTTCTTTTGTTTGCTGTCATAGACGTAAGTATCTTGCAGGCTCTCCATATTAAGGTCGCCAGCAACTTGTCCAGTAAGCTCATCGGTAGTGAGCACGCCCCCTTTAACAGTCATGTCATTACCGATGTCTAAAGTGGTGGTGTTACCAACATCAATATGGCTATTGGCATAAGTAGTGCCGTCACTATTGGCATGTCCTTTAGCACCACTGGCATTGGCGGTGATACCAAAGCTTGCACCCTCTTTACCTGGGTTGGTAGAGGCATAAGCACCCGCCCCAAAGCTTGAGCTTTTGTTATTGCTACGGGTTTGCTCGTTTTGAGCAACGCCGCTTATATTTAAATCATTGTCTGTTTTGAATAAAGCATTGTTGCCGACAGTTATATCACTGGCGTTGATATTGATATTACTGTCTTTGCCTGCTCCTGTAGCAATGATGGCAAGATTGTTCGCCGCTTGTATGCTTGAGCCTTGGCTTTGCTCGCTATAGCTTTGTGAGTTCGATTGCGATTTGCTAGAGCCTATAGTAGCTTGGATACGAGTATTACCCACATCTTTTAGGTTGCCTGTCTGTAGGGCTTTAGCGGCTTGTTTACCTTCGCCATATAACGCTTCAGCTTTTAGTCCTGCACTGATGGCGGCTAAGCCTTTCATACGTTGGCTACTGGTGTTACCAGCAGCATCGATGAGCCTGTCTATGTTTTGGGCGCTATCGACTAGTGAGTTTGAGACAGAGACGGTAAGTCCGC
>JAHHUJ010000131.1 GCA_020024075.1 Psychrobacter sp. | reverse complement strand
TCGTATAACTTAGTCTTCACTGCCACATAGGCAGCTTATGAGCAGCGTTTAAAAATTGCACTGCAATTTTAGCTGCGCAAGGGAAATCCTTTAAATAGGATTTCCAATAGCTATAACATATGATTCTCCCAGAAAAATCATCTTTTATGTAATCTTAGTATCATGGACTTCACTGCCACATAGACAGCTTATGAGCAACGTTAAAAAATTGCACTGCAATTTTAGTTGCGCAAGGGAAATCCTTTAAATAGGATTTCCAACAGCTATAATCACATAAACTTTCCAAAAAATTATCTTTTATGTAATCTTAGTATCATCGACTTCACTGCCACATAGGCAGCTTATGAGCAGCGTTTAAAATTACACAGCAATTCTAGCTACACAAGGAAAAACCTTTCAATAGAATCTCCAAAACTGATTACTCGTAGTATTTTAAAAAAAACAACTGCCTCTTGTGTGGCAGAGAAGAAGAACCAAGCTGCATCACAAACAGCTTAACAACAGCAAAGCTGTAAAATAACTAATTACAGCATTAATTGTATTAATAAAGAAACTATATGTGTTACCCACCAGAACACTACTGGTGAGCCTTATGGCGTTGCACCATATACTTACCTAGTAGTGGCAAGCAAAAAGCGGGAAGTTGAAAAGCACCTAATAACGGCAAAAACATTGCACCCATAAAAGGGACAGTAATGGTGTAAGCAAGTAATACATTGCGTCCACCACACACTAGCGCAGCGACAATGGCATTTTCATAACCAAAACGTCTATATACAAAATAAGCGCTGAAATAAAAGAACAGTGCCAACACAAAGCTGAGCACTAATAATGAAAAAGCCTGCCATGGATTATAATCAAATGTCTCACGAAACCCAGCCATTAATCCCAGTGGAAACAGTAGCAACAATAAGATATTAAACTGCCCAATCTTGGGATAATAGCGAGACAAAACTACAGGGGCAATTAAGCGGCGTGCCAGCACCGCCAGTCCCATTGGCATGACAATGTATACCAGCAAGCGCTGGATATAAGCTGTCAAATCTAAGTGGGCGTTTTTATCGCCTAATAACCACAATACGCCCAATAAGGTAGCCGGCATAACCAGTGTGGCCGCTATAGTCTTTGCCATAGCCAGTTGGGCATCAAAGCCCACGGCATTAACCAATGCCCCACTCCCAAACAAGGGCGCAGTGGCACCAAGCCCTGCTATTGCCAATAGCAAATCACCACGTACACCAAGTGCATAACTAATTAATACCAAAATTAGGCTCATGCCCGCACTTTGTAGCACCGCAAAACCCCAAACATAACGTGTCACGATGCGCTTCAGAAGTGCGTACTGATCAATACCCAATAAAGTAAAAAACATCAAGAAGAACAGCACTTCGGGTAAGTACCCCAATACCGCATTGGATAAATCTGGAAAAATAAAGCCCACAACTGCGCAAAGAGGCATAATTAATGTGCTATGACGCGCTATAAAACGAAGCATGGCCTTTCCTAAAGCTTGAATTCAATTAACGCTTATTTAGACTAATATCTATATTACGCAGAGCAAAACCCTTAGTGTCTAAACAGACTCTATTTTTTAGACCCTACGTTATACAATGATTTTAGATAAGTTACAAATAATAAGCGGCAAGTCATAAGCCAAAAATCTTATGCCACAAATCTTATGCCGTAAGAATCATAGGGTTCGCTAGTGATTGAAACTGGCTCACAGTAACAAAGGAAATTGATATAAAAAGGCATAGATGAACGCCCCTATTACGACACAAACAGCACTGAACCAAACTAAGCGAACTTGCAAAATTGACCAGTCTACTTTCCAGTTAATCTTGCCTTTCATATTCAGCCACTCTGTGACACTAATCGCGACAGTTAACCACAAGGCACCTACCAGATAACCACCCAGCACATCACTTAAATAATGCTCATTTAGTACAATTCTACTCAGACCTATTAGGATGCACAAAAAGACTGCATTGACCAATATCCGTACTTGCCTGCCAAAATCATGGCTAAAGCGAAACAGCATATAAGCGACAAACCCATATAAGGCCACTGCAACCGTCGCGTGCCCACTTGGAAAGGAATATGTCGGCTCATGCAGTAGGATATCTATTGGTCTATCTCGTTGAAACAACAATTTACTTAAATAGGTAAATGTAGTGCTGCCTATAATCGAAATTAAAAACCCAATAAATAAGTAATATCGGCGAATAACAAGGCAAATAATACCCGTCAACAATACTACCAATGCAGTAAGCGGTGTAGAAGCCAAACTAGTAATGATGATAAAGAAATTTACCACAGACGAATCACTCAAGACACTCATCTGCTGTGACACAAAGTGATCAATAGCAACAATAGAATCTAAGGTAACAACGTCTTCAACCAAGCCGATAAATAAAGCTAAAATATAGCCCATTACCAAAAACAAAAGGGTTAAAGGCAAGCCATAAAAGTGCTCTACTTGAAGTCTTTGTGATAAAAAGTGATAAAGCTTTGGATATCTAGTCTGGAATTGCAGCCGCCGTGTATCTAGTCCAAAATACTGCTGCACCCTTACCCAGTAATGCATTGCCTGTGTCAGTGTTTTTTTACCATAACCAATAGTTACATATTGCACTACCCACAAAGCAGTTATAACAACGAGAAGCAGACCTCCTAAGCCAAAAAGCTGCTGATTGGTTTCAATTAAATTCATCATAAATGAGAGATCTTCTTCTAGCCAAACTTTATGTAGGTATATCTTTAGGCTGATTGTCGCAGATTAAGAAGCCACAGTCGATATCCAATCAACACAAATACCAAGGTTTGGCTTAGCGCATAAAATAATAACAAGAGCAATGCTTGGTTGTCTGATCCTACAACAAATAAATGAATACTGATCAGCATATAAGCCATAAACGTTAAAAAATGCAGCAAACGCCAGACCGATTGACCCAAGTAGGATTTTACATAAAAACTCATGGCACAGATAAATAATAGCCAGAAGCCTAACTGACCTAGACCAACCCCAATACTATCTGTCTGAAAGCCAAAAGGCACTAATACTTGCCAAGCAGTTAAATTAAGGTAGCTGTCCCCTAATAATACCAGCGCATGAAATCCTGCAAAGCCAATAGCGACAAGACTGGTAAATTGATGCAACACAAAGAGTCGACTGGCTGTGAAATATCGCCCTAACTGAGCGCTTAACCTAGTTCCTAATAACAGCCCAAACACCATAGTTAACCAAAATAAAGTGTAGGCAATGATGCCGCTGGCTCGGGATAAATACCAAGCGTGTTTGTCGGTTTGGGCCAGTAAATCTGAAAGTTGCAATCCCCAATTCGATAAAGCAAACGCTCCAAGCCCTACCCCTATTATCAAAGTTAATAGCCAGCCAATAGCTTTTAGGCCCATAGCAATCACATACTTGCCACTGTTTAACAGCTTGCTATACAAGCTAAGATGAGACAGAGACTGTGACTTAAAGTGAATGGTCATGCTGACCCTCCTAGTAATAATATATCCCCCAAGTTAGGGGTCAAGGTTATGTCTTTAAAATATGAGTACAAAAAATCTCATAACCTTGCGTTTATCTTTATGCAGTGGCAATCAAACCAGAGTCAACGCCATTTTTTGTGAGGTGACAACTTGATAATTGCTATCTACAATCAAACCCGCTAAGTTATTTTGGTTTAGCCACGATATGGCCTTAGACACCCCAAGTAATACACAGTATTTAGCCCACACTTCTGCCTCAAGCGTGCTGTCTGAGATGATAGTGGCACTTAGCACATCACTTAAGGCTGACTTTTGAGTATGAGGATCAATAAGATGATGCTGCCACTGATCATGATACTTCCAGCGACGATAATCCTGTCCAGAAGTTGCAATACCCCCACTATTTAGCTGAGCGATAGCCAGATCACTGCCTAACTCTTGATACCGATCAAGACTCTTATCTTCTGGTTTAAGAGCATTTGGTCTAGCAATAGCAACTCCCCAATTAGGTAACTTATTACTAGCTAAATTGCCACGACTATCCCTACTAGGCACACCAATGGCAATATCACCGCCCATATCGACCAAACAAGGCATTTGCCAAGGGTGATGCGAGCTTATCTTCTCAGCCAACTGAGTTGCTGCCCAACCTTTGACATAACCATTTAAATCTAAGCTCATTCCCCTAGGTAGCCTTAATTGATGACTGCCATCGTTTAGGATGCAAAATTCGATATTTGTTGCATCTTGCAACTGTTCAACGGATTTAGATTGATCAACCATTACGGCGGTTGTTGAAAGCTTTTCAAACGACTGAGAATAGCCAAGGTTACACAGCACTTGCAATAAAGTTGGGGTGACCAGCCCTTGGGTTCTATCAATGAATGACACAGCCTGCTTTAATACCTCAAATAGTTCAGCGCTCACCGTAATCCACTGACTTTTTGATTCACAACATTGATTAAGTCGATTTAAGCGCATCAATTCACTACTGTCCTCAAAGCGACTAAATATCTGCTCCCAATTTGACAAAGTTTGCCCAATATCTTGCTTCAGCTGTATTAGCTGCTGCTCAATCTGCACATCCGAATAAGAGGGTTTAACAGCCGTTATATCCAAATGCACCTCGATATGACAGCCCATTGCTTTAAGAGCCAGTGTTTCAATATATAAAGGCGGCTGATTCATTACTGACTCCTATTCTTTTTGATTTGTTCTTTAAAACAGTCATTTGTTAGCGAGAAGATTAGGTTTTTAGTGAGAATATTAGGTTTTTAGCGAGAGGATTGAGTTCTTGCAACCACACGAACAGGTTGATTCGGCACTGATGCACTCTCATTCACTTGGCGTAATTGGCTGATATCTATGCTCTGGTTTGACTCGTTATTGGTCATACTCTCACCAGAAGATGTGCTCATACTCACCGTCATCGACTTAGCTGCTTCATCATCCCAATTAGTCAAATTATTGTCAGCGACCACTTGCTCAAAGCTTAGAGCCGTTTGATCCGTTACTTGAGCGTAGCTGTCCTCTTGATTGAGCAGTACTAGCCAGCCACCCATTGTACCGACAATGGACAACATCAAAATGGCGCTCTTAACCCCAAGATAAGACTCCGCTTTTTTGGTTGATTTATTTGCTACTCTCTTTATTGATTTACTATTAACCTGCTGAGCTAATCTAGGTGAATTAGTCATCATAGCTCTCCTCATCATGGTGCTTATTAGAGCGATCTGACTCATCGTAAAGACGATAATCTGCTACCATCAGGTGCTTATATTCGTCATCATCATCGTCGTCATCATCTTCTTCACGATACTTTTTTCGATCCTCATATTGCTCTTTATGATGCTCTTCATCGTCGTCATGATGCTTTTCATCATCATCATAGCGATAGTCTGCATTGGTATTTATGCTAGAAGTGGCTGGATTTAATACCTCAGCAGAAGTGGCATCAATATAAATGGGCCCACTGGTTAGCGACACCTCATAAGCAGCTGCGCCGTTGTAATTGACCAATTCTATCGGGGCTTGCAAGCTTTCATTGGGCAGGTATTGATTTGCTGCTGTCATGGCCTGCTGTGCACTGATAATGCTGCTGGCTGAAATAGTATTGCTTGGTGATGCTGCTAAGCTTGCTAAGTTGTCAGAGCTATTGGTAACGCTTTTAGTTGCATCTTTATCGCCCAAGCTAGAGCCGGGCAAAGTTTGGGCAATGACACCACCAAAAAATATCATCGAGGCGGAACCTAATATGATTAATAGCGGCTTAAGTAAAGGCTTTAATACAGGGGTGCTCATAAAAAAACTCCAAATCATTGTTGACTGGAGTTATCTTATGCGATGAAGATTAACTGAAACTTAAGAAATGATTTTTATAAAAAATAAGCGCATATGATCTTTAATTAGATAAGCTTACCGTCACCATAAACCCAGTTTCTGGTAGCGCTCTATTGCGAAACTGCAATCGCAGCCCATGCAGCTCTGCAATCTGATGCACAATAGACAGCCCTAAGCCGCTACCACGTTGACTCTGTCCAGCAGGACGATAAAAGCGCTCACTCAATCTATGTATCTGATCAGCAGGAGCACCTAGGCCATTGTCTAGTACTGATATCGAATTTGGGGTCAGTTGTAGCTCAACAATACTGCCCTCAGGGCTATAACGAATGGCGTTGTCTATGAGATTGCGTAGCAGTAACTTAAATAAGGTAGGGTTAACTTCGATAGGCAATACATCGTCTGCATTTTCG
>JAHHUJ010000130.1 GCA_020024075.1 Psychrobacter sp. | reverse complement strand
AGCGTCACTTTGTCTAAAACAAAGTCTATATCTTTATCACCACGTCCAGATAAATTAACTAAAATAGCCTTATCCTCAGGCATATCTTTGGCAATTTTCATTGCATAGGCAACAGCGTGTGATGACTCTAAAGCTGGAATAATACCTTCTAATCGTGACAATGCCATAAACGCATCTAGACACTCTTTATCTGTCACCGCCTCATAAGTCGCTAGCTTTGAATCCTTGAGATATGAGTGTTGAGGACCTACTCCGGGATAATCTAGACCAGATGCAATCGAGTGAACTTGTGCAGGCTCACCTTTTTCATCTAATAGAACATAACACTTGAAACCCTGAATTTCACCTTTCACCCCTTTACTCATTGTCGCTGCATGGTTGGGGGTGTCTAAGCCTTCACCTGCCGGCTCCACTCCAATCTTTTCAACACCAGCATCACCCATAAAGCCACTGAACATACCCATCGCATTTGAGCCTCCGCCAACACAAGCCACAACTTTATCAGGTAGGTTACCCGTCGCCTTGATGAATTGCTCTCGTGCTTCATGACCGATGACAGACTGAAAATAACCCACCATCTCAGGATAAGGGGCTGGTCCTACCACAGAACCAATAGCAAACATACTATTTTCGATATCATTTAAGTAAGCTTCAAAAGCACTATCAACCGCTTCTTTTAGCGTACCTGCCCCTTGTGATACAGGAACCAGTTTTGCACCCAGAATTTTCATACGACTGACATTAGGGTGTTCTTTTTTGATATCTACTACCCCCATGTGTATTTCACACTCTAAGCCCATTAAAGCCGCAGCTGTCGCTAGTGCTACCCCGTGCTGCCCTGCTCCAGTTTCTGCAATAACTTTTTTCTTGCCTAGTTTTTTTGCCAGTAGTGCTTCGCCTAAACAATGGTTTATTTTATGCGCCCCGGTATGATTTAAATCTTCACGTTTAAGATAAATCTGAGCACCGCCGCAATGCTCTGACAAACGCTTGGCATGATAAATAGGGCTTGGTCGACCAACATAAGTCTCGCGTAATCGCTTCATTTCAGCAATAAAATCATCTTCTTTGATAATCTCATGAAAACCAACTTCTAACTCATCAAGTGCTTTAGCAAGCTCAGGATGAGTGATTTTTCCACCAAACTCACCAAATAAGCCCTCTTTGTTTGGTAGAGTTGAAGCGTGTAACCCATAGCTATTTATAATTTCAGTCATTAGTGCACCCTGTCTTCAATGGATTTGTTTTTGCGTTCTAGTACAGTGATACAGATTCTAAAATAACTTTTTACAACGGTCAAGTCTTTAAGTTGTGAACAAGCTTATTTATCACGATTACCTAGCCTCCAGAAAACCAACTTAATGTATGGATGCTTATAACCAATAGGAATAACTAGTTGAGGATTAACTGTTAGACCTTTTATTAAAAATCAGGATAATAGTACGTTTTCTTTCTGTGCGGAGTTTCTCATGCTATTACTATTGCTAGTAGTCAT
Organism: Psychrobacter sp.; assembly: GCA_020024075.1. Classification (GTDB taxonomy): domain Bacteria; phylum Pseudomonadota; class Gammaproteobacteria; order Pseudomonadales; family Moraxellaceae; genus Psychrobacter. Next base: position 4,759 of record JAHHUJ010000130.1, on the reverse strand, counting down.
ATTTATAGCCTTGCTATACGGATTATGGCGATATCACCGTCAGAGCGACTCACTGAGTCGCAGTGTATTTTTGGGGCTATTCTTAGGGGTGGTCTATGGGCTAATCTTATCTGCCTTCAATGTCGATACTGAAAGCTTCTTACCTTGGGTGAATATCGTCGGTAATGGCTATGTTAATCTATTAAAAATGATTGCTATGCCGCTGGTGTTCATCTCGATACTAGCAGCCATCGCCCGCCTTGAGAAAGCTTCCATGATTGGCTCGATGAGCTTTTGGATTATCAGCACCCTACTTATCACCACCGGTATTGCTGCTTTAGATGGCGCTATTATTGCCAATCTATTCCATCTAGATGCCAGCTCAATTGTCGCTGGTGAAATGGAAATTGCGCGTGGTCAAAATATTATTGAGCGTAGTAGCGATGTCGCTGACCTCACTATTCCAGGCTTGATATTGAGCTTTATTCCAACCAGTATGGGGGGCACTTTTGCTGAGCTTGCCAGTACCTCCATGATTTCGGCGGTAGTAGTGGCCAGCTTAATGGGGATCTCAGCACTGACTGTAAATAAAAATGACCCAGAAAAAGGGGCTATTATTATTCGTGCTATTGATGTCCTGCAAAGCTGGGTTATGGCTTTAGTACGTTTCATTATTCGTTTAACCCCATACGGTATCTTAGCGTTAATGATTAAAGTCATCGTTACCACAGATGCAGATGCTATCTGGCAGTTGGCGAAGTTCTTGGTGGCGTCCTATGTGGCATTATTTATCATGCTAATTGTCCACGCCTTTATTATTATGCTAACAGGCAGATCGCCTCTTGAGCACTTTAAGAAGATTGCTCCAGTATTAACCTTTGCCTTTACCTCTCGCAGTTCAGCAGCAACGATTCCTCTAAGTATCGATGCTCAGGTAAATAAATTAGGGATTGCCAAACCAATCGCTAACTTCTCAGCCTCTTTTGGCTCAACCATTGGTCAAAATGGCTGTGCGGGCGTCTACCCTGCTATGCTGGCGATGATGATTGCCCCCACCATGGGTATCGACCCGTGGTCTATCGGCTTTATCGCCTCAGTAGTTGGGGTGGCTATGATTGCCTCATTTGGTGTGGCAGGCGTTGGTGGTGGTGCAACCTTTGCCGCAATTATCGTATTATCCACCTTAGGCATGCCGTTAGAGCTGGCAGGGTTATTAATCTCTATCGAGCCTCTAATTGATATGATGCGTACTTTAGTCAACGTCAGTGGCTCTATTACTGCTGGTGTGGTTGGCAATAAGATTATTGGTGATGATGGCAATCATGATTCTGGCAGCTTAGCCGGTGGTGCAAACGACTCTACCTACTCACATCAAGGTCATGTAAGTCATAGCTAATCTAAATCACCAGTTGCCCAACAAATAACGACACCTTATTATGGAAAAGTCAGGCTTCATGCCTGACTTTTTTTATTGCCTTGCATACAGTTTATAGACTGCCTACTAGCTAAATCTCTCAAAGCAGTTGGGAGACTTTTGCCAATGACACAGCGCCGCTTCCATCTGCTGATAACCAACATTTAGATAATCGGCTAAGCCGATAGCATAGTCATCAAGCTTAGTATCGTCTAACATACCAAATAATAATCGGGCACCTCGCTTAGGCCCACTTGTACTAGACTCTTGAATATAACAGCTGTCTGGCTCAACCTCAGCCAACTCAAGCTTACCAAGCAAACACAGATATTCAAAAGTTGATAACCTGCCAAAGCGGTAGATGTTTTTACGCACTAAAGCATACAATGTCTGAAAATACACTGTTTCATCCTGAGCTAAATGCTCAGGATGAAACAGTGCCTTGTGACCGCCTTGCTCATTAATAAACTCAATATAACTGCTAAATACAATCGGCAAATGATTTAACGATTCATAAGCACGATGATGACCAAACTTGGGCTTCGGATCACTTAGCGCCAAACTCGAAGACAGTTGCTCTAATAGCGCCATACGTTGATCTAAAGCCTTGTTTACTTGCTGCCAAGTCAGTACGGTATGCAACTTTAAGTCCTTTGCCGCATATAGCTTTCGCATAAATGCCCAGTCAGCTTGCTCGCTATCATTGGTATATATTAATAAAAAACTTAGCCAACAGGCTTCATCATAATCTTTGTCTTTAAGGTAAATAATGGCTTTTATTGGATTGAACTTATCTGACTGAGGATTAATAACTTCTGGGTCAATTTCGCTGTTTAGCAGCTGTTTTATTTCAGCTTCCCTCTGCTCACTTTCAATAAGCTGTAGCGCAAGTACTTCGTAGGTAATACTGGGTAGTCTTATACTTAAATTGTGCTTATCGAGATATTCTTTAATATCATTTGTGAGGGTTATCAAAGTATTTTCTTTATCTTGGCATTTCATAGTATTTAGTAATTAGCAGTTATTTAATGTGTTTGTATAAAGTGCTTTGTAAACAAAGCTTCTAAATGTTTTAAAAATATATTCTTGTAACGGGTCAAAAGTGTAGGATAGAGATGTCCCTTTATATAAAACAACCTATACAGAACATCCCACCTTAACAAGCCTAATTTAATAAAAACAGTCTAATAAAAAAGTTTATTGATTATAATCTGACGGCTTAAACTCTTATTTTTCAATACCGCCCCACCCTGCATCAGGATAACGCTCGCCTGCAATATTTTGCGGGTCAAAAAGATCATCTAATGCTTGTATTTGTTCAGCCGTCAATTTAATATCCGTGGCCTTAGCGTTTTCGATAAGATATTTTTCACGCCGAGTTCCTGCTATAGGAATCACATGCGGAAACTTATTTAACAACCACGCCAGACATAGCTGAGCATTACTAAAATGCCATGCTTGAGCCAATTGACTAAACTGCTCAACTACTTTTTTATTCTGGATAAAGGCTTCTCCTTGCAATCTTGGTAATGCCTGACGAAAGTCGCCTTCCTCTAAGCTTGCAGTATTTAAATTCCCTGTAAGAAATGAACGTCCGAGAGGACTATAGGCCACAAAGTTAACACCTAACTCTAAGCAAGTTTCAAGCAAGTCCTCTTCTGGCTGACGTGACCATAACGAATATTCACTTTGTACTGCAGTGATAGGATGAATGGCATGCGCTTGACGCAAAGTGTCACTATTAACTTCAGAAAGCCCTATACCTCGGATTTTGCCCTTGGCCACTAGATCACTTAAGGTCTGCATCATATCCTTAATAGGTGTGCTGTGGTCACGACGATGACAATAATACAGATCAATATAGTCAGTACCTAATCGCTGTAATGAGTCATTACAAGCCTGCTGAATATACTCAGGACTATTGTCTAGTCGGCGCTCGTACTCTCCTTCGTTACGAACAATACCAAACTTAGTCGCTATCACTATTTGTTGACGATTGGATTTATGATTGACCAAAAACTGTCCTAGTAATGTTTCATTATGACCTAAACCGTAGGTATCGGCTGTGTCAAAAAAATTAATACCTATTTCAAACGCTTTATCCAATAACAGTAAAGATTGACTGTCGTCACTCGCTCCATAGAATTCACTCATACCCATACAGCCAAGCCCAAGCGCTGAGACAGGTTGATTAATTTGTTGTAATAGTCGTTGTTGCATAATAATCCTATTTTCTTATGGCAATTTTAATTTAGTTAGATGATTTAGTTAGATTGGGAATTATTCCTTTATAACTTCTCTATAGCTAACTAAAGCAGTTTATTGCATGCATCATGGACATAACAGACGACAAAAAAGTAGTTACTGTGCAATAATGCACAATAACTTTGATATAAAGTAATCCTAGACATTTCAACCTATAAAATTGCTCATTATTAGAGATTAATAAAAAGAAGACTGAAAAAAGGAAAATTGAACAATGGACTGGGATGATTTGTCGTATTTTATTTTGTTGGTACAACAACAAACTTTAACCGCTTGTGCTGAAAAATTAGGCGTTCAACACAGTACGGTATCTCGGAGAATTGTGCGTCTTGAAAAATCACTATCCTTGAAGCTATTTAATCGTTTGGGTAAACGCTATAGCTTGACGCAGGAGGGAGAGCAGCTTTATGTTCAAGCTATAGAAATACAAAAAGAGATGTTAACCTTCGAACGCATGGCAATTGATCAGAACACCATGCAAGGAAAAGTGGTGATATCAGCACCGCCCGTATTAGCAAATGAATTATTAATCAAAGCATTACCTGCCTTTCGTCAGCAGTATCCTGATATTGTGATACATCTTCGAGGCGATTTACATATCAGTGACTTGCATAGGAAAGAAGCTGATATTGCCCTACGCTTGCAACGCCCTACTGAAGAAGACTTATTGATTCGGACACTAGCACATATACGTTATGGCTTTTTTGCCCATAAAGACTACTTTGAGAATACACCTGCTAATCTATGGCAATTAATTGAGTTTCAAGCGAATCAAAGGATAGTAAACTGGACAAATAGACTGGTAAATGAGCATGATTATCATGTAGTGCTAAGTAGCAATGACCTTTATGTGACTTATAGCAGTGTGTGTGAAAAGTTGGGTATTGCAGTACTCCCCTTTTTCTTGGCTAATAAAAACACAGACTTGTTACCGGTTAACCCTATAACCCAAACTATAATGACTGCGAACGATATTGAGAATGCAGGAAAAGATTATCTGACCGACAATAACTTTATTGATGATGATTTCTTCAGTAAAGATAAAGGGGTTGAGAAAGCTATTCCTTTAATTCATTCAAAGCCCTTATATTTGGTAATGCA
>JAHHUJ010000013.1 GCA_020024075.1 Psychrobacter sp. | reverse complement strand
CAGTTCTTTTACAATGGCATCGGCTTTTTGCTGGTTGTCAGCAAGTGCTACCTGTACACCAAAAGTACCTTTGGCCTCACCTCTGGCTGCCTTACGACGGGCTTCGGTCAAACGCTGCTGTGCTTCACGTTTATTTTGTTCAGCGGCTTTTTTTTGTTCTGCCTCTCGCTGCAATCTTTGTACTTGCTTGCGAGAAGGAATGGTAATGTTTTGTCCCACCCTCAATGAAGAGTTAGTACTCATATTATTGGCTGCAGCCAAAGCTTCCACCGGCACATTGTATTGACGAGCCAGCTTAATTAAGCCGTCCCCTGCTTTGACCTGATACTTTTGCTGACTGGTAGGTGCACTATTGCTAGTAGTTGCAGCTTTGGTTTGTTGCGACTTTGATTGACCGCTATTATTGGTATTATAATCACGTACCAGTCGGTCTATCTGGCTTTGCGAGGGGATAGTAATCGTTTGCCCTACACGTAAGGTAGAGTTTTTAGATAATTTATTGGCCTGAGAGATGGCCTCGACAGGCACATTGTATTGACGAGCCAGCTTAATTAACCCTTCACCACGCTGTACCGTATGCTTTTGGGTACTTGAAGGTGCCTTTGGAGCGGTCACTTCCGCTCGTGGCTTCGGTTCAGGCTTAGATGCGGTCGCCTGCGCTTGCATCTGCTGGGTATTACTATTACCTGAGGTCACAGGCTCGGCCGCCCTTGCAGTTACCACAGGACGGGTGACTGGTGTTACTACTTTAGCAGTCTCTTCTGGCTTTAGCATTTCATCAACGACAGGCTCAGCCGCCCCACTATGATACTGCTCATTTTCCAGACGTGCTTTTTGCATGGCCAATGCTTCTGCTTTTTCTTGCTGAGTCAAAAACTCACGTGTCTTTTGATCCAGTTGCGCCATTTTTTTCTCACGCTCAAGACGCTTTTGCGCCAAGATACGCTCTTCTGTCTCAAGATCGGCCGTTAATGGCTCTTGATCCGTTTTTACTGCGGTAGTGACCTGCTCAACTTTTATGGCATTATCAATATCAGCTTCTTTTGGGGCATCCATTTGTTTCACCAAGGACAACAGCAATATGCCGCCTCCAATGAATACGCCTGTACCCAATAGTAATTGTCGTGATGAACCCATATTCAACCCCTTGTCTCTTTCATGCTTAAACAGCCCAATGACATTAGACTGTTAATAAGTAATATTTATTTATGGATTATAAAGGATTACTCAAGGGATGTCTGCTATCAACTGCCCTTAAGCCCCTCAGTTTGGCAAACTGGCTATCTAGCTAGACCTCAATAACCAATTCTATCAACAAGATAAATAATAAATACTGATAATACGCCCTGCTGCTGTATATTAAAACCAGTGCACAGCTGTTATTTGTTATAATGCAACAACATCTCCCGAGGATTGGTGACTGTGACCTGTTAAGCCTCAGAACAACACTTACTCCTCTCACCTCAAGGTAACTGGAATGACTATGCAAGCTTCAAACAATACTCAAAACACCTCTCTTATCACTCCTCTAAAAAACGATAACTTTAATATTGGTAGCCGTACATTTTCTTCCAGACTACTGGTCGGCACCGGTAAATATAAAGACTTACAACAAACTGCAGAAGCCATTGACGCTTCTGGTGCAGAAATTGTAACTGTGGCTATTCGCCGTACTAACATTGGTCAGCATAAAGATCAGCCTAACTTATTAGATGTTATTTCTCCTGAAAAATACACCATCCTACCCAATACTGCTGGTTGTTTTGATGCAGATACTGCGATACGCACCTGCCAATTGGCCCGTGAGTTATTAGACGGACATAACCTAGTGAAACTTGAGGTTCTAGGGGATGAGCAGACCTTATACCCCAATGTTACTGAGACACTGACAGCTGCGCAGAAATTAATTGATGATGGGTTTGAGGTCATGGTTTACACATCTGATGATCCCATTGTTGCCAAAGAGCTTGCGAGTATGGGCTGTGTAGCGATTATGCCACTAGGCAGCCTTATTGGATCTGGTTTGGGATTGTTAAACCCACACAACTTAAGTATTATTATTGAGAATACTAAAGCCCAAAATATTCCAGTCCTAGTAGATGCAGGGGTCGGTACTGCTTCAGATGCCGCTATTGCCATGGAGCTTGGCTGTGACGGAGTATTAATGAACTCAGCCATCGCTTATGCACAGAATCCTGTATTAATGGCCCATGCCATGAAACACGCAATTTGGGCTGGACGAGCCTCCCACTTAGCAGGCCGTATGCCAAAGCGTAAAATGGCCCTGCCCAGTTCACCGCAGACAGGCTACTTTTTTCAGTAGTTTTATACGTTATCAGTTTTGTACGTTATCAGCTAGCCTCCTAGCCTATTATTAACAACCTTTTTACTTTTAAAACTTAGGGCTCATTGAGCCCTGAATATAAAGTAATACTTCATAGCAATATTATCTATTTAACTTAAATAGGTTTTGCATTAATATGGATCTTACCCCGAAAATGATTATCAGTTCTTATTCAATGTTAAGCTTTTCACTATCTCTACCACTCATCTAAGCAAAGGAATGCTATGCGTTTATTATCAATATTAGATTTAATGTTTTTGCTGGTTGAAAAACGCAAACAGCCCATGCACGTTGGTGGTTTGTTCTTGTTTGAGACTCCTGAAGATGCCGATGAAGACTTCGTCCTGACGTTAGTCCAACAAATGCAAGCTTCTAAGACACCTCCAACCTTCCCTTTTAACCAAGTACTTCACAACTTAGCCTATTGGACTGAGGATGAAGAATTTGATGTTGAGCATCATTTCCAACATATCGCACTGCCTAAGCCCGCACGGGTACGTGAGCTGCTGTCTTACATCTCAAAAGAGCATAGCCGCCTACTAGACCGCGCCCGTCCTTTATGGGAATGTCATATTATTGAAGGCATTGAACCAGAATCTCCAGGACGACCAAAACGCTTCGGTCTATATTTTAAAATTCATCACTCCTTGGTGGATGGTGTTGCGGCCATGCGCTTGGTACAAAAGTCACTGTCTCAATCACCGAACGAGACCCTGACCTTGCCTTTATGGGCTTTAATGATGCGCCATCGTTATGAGATTGAAACGATTTTTCCTGATAAAGAACGCTCTGCTTTGGCTATCTTTAAAGATCAATTAAAGACCGCCAAACCTGTCTTCAAAGAAATCTCCAAAACTCTAACTCAAAGTCAAGATTCAAGCTTTGTTAGAACCACTCAGGCTCCAGCCAGTATCCTAAATCAGAGTATTTCTAGCTCAAGACGCTTCGTTGCAGACTCCTATGAGCTTGAAAGGTTCAAAAATGTAGCGCAGAGCTTAGGGGTCAGTATTAATGACGTGGTACTTACTATTTGCTCCGGTGCTTTGCGCAACTATCTGCTTGCACTTGGCGAGCTACCTGAAGAGCCTTTAATCGCTTGGGTACCTTACTCTATGCGTAAAGATGAAAGCGCTTCGGGCAACCAATTTGCCTTTATTTTATGTAACCTTGGCACTCACTTAGAAAACCCGCTGAGCCGTTTAAAACTGGTAAACAGCAGTATGAATGATGGTAAGATACGCTTCGGTCGCATGACCCAGCCTGAAGTCATTAACTATAGCTTACTGGCTTATAGTTGGGAGCTTATTAACGTATTGACCAGTGCTTATCCAAAAAAACAAGCTTTTAACCTTATTATTTCAAACGTACCTGGCTCTAAGAAAAAGCTTTACTGGAATGGTGCTGAGTTAAGAGCGTTATATCCAGCCTCTATCTTATTCAACGGTCAAGCCATGAATATTACTTTGGCCAGTTATTTGGATAAAATTGAGTTTGGTATCGTAGCTTGTAGTAAAACCTTACCAAAAATTCAAAATATATTGAAGTTATTAGAAAATGAGTTGACCCATCTAGAAAATATTTGTCACGAAAGAAAACTGGGTATTCGTGAATAACTTTGGTCTAAAAAATTTTTAAGCGGTAATAAGTCATATGCGCGTAGTCTCGTTGGTAGAACAGCTATTTTTTTTAATTGAAAAGCACAAACAGCCCATGCATGTAGGTGGGCTGTTTTTGTTTGATATTCCTACCTCTGCAAAGCCTGACTTTGTGGCGAATTTAGTCCATCAAATACGCAGCGGCAATACGCCGCCCACCTTTCCTTTTAATCAGGTACTGCACAACTTAACCTTTTGGAAAACCACAGATCACTTCGATCTACACTATCATTTCCACCATACCGTTCTATCTCAGCCTCACTCTTTTCAGACGCTACTTTCTTACGTATCCGATGTCCATTCCAATATGCTGGATAAAAACTACCCGTTATGGGAGTGCCATATTATTGAAGGCTTCGATGGTGTGTCCACTACCTCTGCAACTACGGCCAATCCCAAGCGCTTTGCTTTATACTTTAAGATTCATCACTCTCTAGTGGATGGCGTGGCAGCCATGCGTATTGTCGAAAAATCTTTGTCCACTTCCCCCACTGAGGTTATGACGCAGCCCCCTTGGGCCCTACTAAGCCGCGATGAAAAAAACTTAAAAAACGTAGTGCCACATAAACGATCTTTTAGCAAAGTGGTAAAAGAACAACTTGGTACCATCAAGCCGGTATTCGGTGAACTTAAGAATGAGCTTAAAGAACGCAACGAGCCTGGATTTGTATCGACCATACAAGCTCCCACTAGCCCATTAAATCAGCGTATCTCCAATAGCCGAGCTATTTTTGCAACTACTTATGCTCTATCTCGATTTCAACAAATAGCTGAAGTCTTGCAAGTGAGTCTCAATGACGTGACCTTAGCCATTTGTTCTGGAGCCTTACGCAGTTATTTATTACAGCTTAATCAGCTACCAGAAGAGCCCCTGATTGCTTTTGTCCCAGTGTCTTTACGCAAAGATGACAGTGCTTCAGGCAATCAAGCTTCCTTGGTGCTTTGTAACTTAGCCACCAATGTTGCCGATCCTATTGAGCGAATCAAAACTATCCATGCCAGCATGACCTTAGGCAAAGATAAGTTTGGACGGATGGATCAGGCCGAAGTCATTAATTACAGTGCCATCAGTTACGCGTGGGAAGGGGTAAATCTGTTGACCAATGCTTATCCAAAAAAACAAGCCTTCAATATCCTAATCTCTAATTTGCATGGCCCCAAAGAGCCTCTATATTGGAACGGAGCCGCATTGAGCGCTTTATATCCCACTTCTATGGTATTCAATGGTCAGGCGTTAAATATTACCTTTACCAGTTATCTAGATCAGCTACACTTTGGTATTGTTGGCTGTGATAAAACGCTGCCAAATCTGGAATATTTACCTAAAAGATTAGGCATAGAACTATTAAAACTTGAAAAAATCTGCAACCTTGTCTAACGCACAATCAAACTAAGCCTATTTAGCAAATCGAGACTGTAAGCGTTGTAGTAACCACAGGCCATAGGTAACGACCACATAGTTAATGGCAAATCCAATAGACCCACTAATAACCAACATAGGGATTACCTTATCTTCTTTAAGCGCCGTGACAGTAAGCTTGGCTGCTGAAAGGTCGTATAAAGAATACAGCATCAATATAGAGGTAACTACCAGGGTAAATACCGCGGTTAATAAGCCGATACGGTGACACTCTATTTTTTCTAGACTGCGCTGCTGGGTTCTTGTAAATATAGCAATCAGCGCTATGTTTAATCCCAAAACCACTACGGCCGATAACCCTAATCCAGAAAGCGATACACCTAGCTGAGCCAAACTTGATGGCAAAAAGACATAAAGTAAAGTATAGACCAATGCAAAGCGTGATAAATAACCATAGCTTTTGGTTTGGTCGGTCTTAATCATCGCCACAGGATCAGGAATATGGTGGTCCTGACTAGGCTTAGGGTACTCATCTTGCATTGTTTTCTCTTATTATCAAAATAGAAATCTGGGTTGGCCTGCTATCTAACCACAAATTGCTCTTTATTGCTTCGATTTATAACACTAGGTAGTCTAAAGCTTGATAAAGCATAAAAATTAATGACCATAAAAATTAATGGTGGTGTAATGGTCATAAAAAAAGGTGAGCTTTAAGCCCACCTCTTTTTATTCTGCTATTGTCATTCAAGCAATGTCATTTAAGTAATGTGACTCAAGCAATGTGACTCAAACAATATCACTCAACCAAGCCAGTACCTGCTTAAGTTAGCTGGCAACTTTCGCCACTTTGAACCCAAGCTGCTGCACTGCCTCTTCTTTATCATGAGGAGCCAATACCGCTTTGCTACTTGGCTTATCTTTTAGGTAAGTGGTCGCCACACGCTGCAAGTCTTCTAAAGTAACGGCTAAGATACTACCGCGCATTTTTTGTTGCCAAGCTTCCCCGCGATTGTGTAAGTCAGCGAAGCAAGATTTAACCGCTTCGCCTGCAGGAGAGCCTGGCTTGTCCATAGCTGAGACAATCCCTAAGATCGCCTCCTCCAATTGTTCTGGCTTCTGTGGCTCATTAAGCAGCCAGTTCACACTTTGTTCAAAATGCTCAAAGGTTTCCGCACATTGCGGATCACGGTAGCTAAAGAACTTAAAGGCACACGCATTAGCGTCATATCCTGCACCACCACCATAAGCACCACCGCGCTCACGGATAGCACTGTGCAAATAGCCGTTACGTAAGTATGGAGCCAATACCATCAGTGCTGCCGTATCTGGATGATCTGCTGGCACGACTGGATAAGCTGCGGCATTGTGATAAACATTGGTAGCGACCAACCAAGCCATATCCTCTGCTAGACGCTCTGTCCGCGTCTCTTGTTGCGGCGTTATACGGCCTCGTTCAAGCTGCAACTGAGTGTACTCATTTGGAATACTGTCTGCCAAAGCCTGACTGTCTTGCTCGACCTTATTGGTATAACGTGACTGCTCCCAGCTTTGCTCAATTAATTGTTTGAAATGCTCTGTTTGCTCTGGCTCACACACAATCAGCGCCTGCTTAGGTAGGCTTGCCAAGCGCTTGTGCAGCACTATTAGAGCACTAGACAGCTCATCCCATTTAGACTCATCTTCAGCGGCATTGCCTAAGAACTCTTTTAGGGCATTTAATGCAGGCAAACCACTACGCACATATTCAAGCTCAGCTTGACGACTCATACTACGGCTTGCCGTTTGCATCGCATACGCATGACCTGAGTTGGCCAAACGAGACTGCCAGCCAGCACGTTTTTGTTGCAATAGCTCTTTGATACGCTCTTTTTCAGTGAAGATACTGTGCTCTAATACTTGCTTCACTAAATCAATGGCTTCCGGCTTACGATTTAACGCACGGGTCGCCACCACAAAGTAACTGCTCAATAAGTCTGGATCTTGCGGCGAGGTGCGCTGGCTGATACGCGCCGTTACCCCTGAAGAGTGTGCGGCTTGTAGCGCTTGAAACTCACGCGCGGACAACGTATCAGTTCCCAGATCAGACAGCAAACCTAGATAAATAGGCAATAACGGATGATTAATTAATTCATCTTGACCCGCCAGCGGCATAATCAACTGATAATAGTACAAGCCATTGGTCCCGGCTTGATACTGATACAGGACACTGTCGTCACCGGCAAGCTTAATGTCTGTCTGCTTACCATGAGTGAAGCTGATAGAGTCAGGAACATCTTCTAGACCCACTTTAGGCAATAAGCTTAAGTCATCTTCTGCCGCTTGACGGGCGGTTAATTGCTCAGCTTGCTCTCTGATTTTTTGTTTGTCATCTGCGGTTAATGTCGCTTCGATAGCATCCAATCGGGCTTGTTCCGCCTCTGCCAATTTAGCAGACTTGGTGGCATCAGGCACTAAGGTCACACGCACTCGGTGTGGGTTATCAATCAAATGCTTCTGTAACAAGCTAGGTAGCCAGCTCGGATCTTTTACTTGTTCGCGTAGCCACTGTAAGTGCTCATCGACCTCCCAAATATCAATCGGGTTGCCATCATGGATGGCTGTACTAAAGCCCTCTAACATTAGGTTTAAACCATAAGGAATGCTATCACCGCCAATATGACGCTGATCAATCTCAATTTGGTGCAAGATGGTCTCAATGGCTTCAGGGTCAATCTCGCTATTGGCCACTTGCTGTAATAAATCTAAAATCCCTTGCTCAACGGCATCGGCATGTTCAGCTTCTGAGCCGCGCACCCCTGCATAGAACACCATTTCAAAGTGACTGTCATCTAAGCCCAATAGTGGACTTGGGCCAGTCGCTAAAGGATGACTGTCCAAATACGCACGTAGAGGTGAGCCTGCGTGCTCGATTAAAACCCCTTCAAGCAAACGCAGTGCCAAACGCTGCTTTGGATCGGTAATCTCTGGCAATAACCAAGCCATAGCATGATGGGTCTGTGCTTTATCAATCTCATCGACCGTGTAGGTCTCAGTAACCTGAATCGGTGCTTTTAGACGAGTCTCAGGACGTGACTCATGCTTTTTACCTTCTCCGAACTGAGCCAAAGCATCTTCATGTAACTTAGCCTGAGTTTGCTGCACCGGAATGTTACCAAAGCTCATAATCACACTGTTAGAGGGGTGATAATGACTTTTATGGAACTCAACCAACTCTGCATGGGTCAAGTCTGGAATATCCGCAGGATCACCCCCAGAATTGTAATGATAAGTGGTGGTTGGGAATAAATGATGCGCAACACTGTGATACAGCTGGTCAATCTCCCCACTCATCGCCCCTTTCATCTCATTAAACACAATGCCTTTAAACTGCGGCTTATCATTGTCATCCAGCTCAATACGAATGCCTTCTTGAGCGAAATCTAACGGATGCAAATTTGGAAAGAATGAAGCATCAAGATAGACAGACAACAGATTGAAGTAGTCGTTTGTATTTTGGGTAGCAAATGGATACGCCGTCCAGTCAGCCGCCGTCATGGCATTCATAAAGGTATTCAATGAGCGCTTGATCATCGAAAAGAAAGGATCGCGCACTGGATATTTGGCAGAGCCACAAAGCGCGGTATGCTCAAGAATATGCGCCTCACCCTTTGAATCCATAGGCTGAGTGCGAAAACCTACCAAAAACGCATTTTCATCACTCGGATGCGCCAAGTGATAATGCATGGCTCCGGTTTGCTTATGCTTACTAATAACAACATCTAGCGACAACGCTTCAATTTTTTGGTGTTGAATTAATTCAAAGCTTGGGTGTAAGGTCAAATCTAGCGCTGCATTATCTTGTTTCATATTTTCGCTCGTATTATTTATCGTATTTTTATTAGTTATTACTGTTTTAAAGCTCTGCCTATTCTAGGAAGTATTATTCAAAAATGCTGATATTAGTTAATGGAGGCATTTGTATTTTTTTAAAGCCAAAGTAACAACTTTAATGACAATCAAGGCAGCTTTAATGGCTTACTTAAGCTGATAAATCCGAGTTTTGGTCAGTACAGTGACGCACTTTAGTAATAGTTGGTGCATATTGTTCTTTTAACTCCTCACTAGGTAGAGTTAGACAGAACACCTCCCCGTTTTGGGCACGTATGGACAATTCAAACTGACGAAATTTGACCACGTGCTGCGTCTCATCATCTGGCAAACCAAGTAGATACCATATCAACATACTGATCCAATACCCATGCGTAAACACCACATGATTGCCGTTCTCAAAAGCTGCAAATTGTTCGAGCACTTGTGGAATACGTTGATAAAACTGCTGAAAACTCTCTGCATCCTCTGCGTTAGCAATGGTAGGATTGGCCGATTGCCAATAAGCCTCAGTCAATGCCATACGCTGCGCGAAAGTCGTCCCTTTTAGGCGGCTAAAACCAATTAAGTCAAACTCTTGTAAGCCTTCTATCACTTTTGGTGTCTGCTTTAGTTTGTTCACTAACGGCTGTGCGGTTTGCTGGGTACGAATATAGCTCGAAACACAGATGGAGCTGATATCCTTGCCTAAGTTTTGCAGTAGCCAATCTGCCGCTTCTTCTGCCTGCTTATGCCCCAGCTCGGTCAACTCAATCTTTGCGTTAGGCTGTATCTCCCCTCCAGCATTGGCTGTACTTTGTCCATGTCGAACCAAATATATTTTTTTCATACCCTACCTTTAGTTAATCATGCCTTTAACTAACCGTGCCTTTAATCAACCATACCGTTAATTAACTTTATCGTTAATACTTAAGAAAAAAAGCACCCATAAAAAGAACCATCGAAAATTATCACTGACTATTCAACAGTAGCCTATACAGAGACAGGCCTAGTCTACTAGTGATGCCAATTAATTCAAATTTATTTTGCCTAAATTTATATCCTCTTAAATATAAAACCCTATTACAAAGGGCGTGGAACATCAGGACACTGATTAGTCAGTAATGACTTTGAATCGTGATTACTATTATTTGTGCTGAAATCGATACTTTGTGAAGACCTAGCTAAGCCTTATAAAATCTAGGGGACATTCAGTTACCCACAACCGCTGTGGATAACTCTGTGTATAACTCATGACTTGACAACAAATAACACGCAATAGCTAAGGCTTAGGCTAAAATTGTCTATTTTTTATACAAAATATTTTTCTTTTAAAATCAATAATTTACAACATAATTATTTTTAGTGATAAATTTTTATACTTTTTTTTAGACGCTCGAGTCTTCAGCTGATGTTCCACGCTGTAACGCCGACCTCCACAATTAATCTAAATTACAGTATGATAGCCGCACCGAAATTAAACACAAACACTAAAAGTTGGAAATATTATGTACGACGTTATGGCTGTAGGAAACGCTTTGGTAGATCATGAATATCTATTGAATGATCAACAACTTACTCAGACCAGTTTGACTAAAGGCAGCATGACTTTAGCCAGCATGGATGAGCAAACACAGCTGCTAGCAGAGTTCGAAGCTCAGCAATTACAGCCCTCAAAGCAAACTGGGGGCGGCTCAGCTGCCAACGCCATGTTTACGTTTGCCAGCCTTGGCGGTAAGTCTTTTTATGGCTGCCGTGTGGGAGATGATAAAGCGGGCGAATTTTACTTAGCGGACTTAAATCAAGCGGGAGTAGCCACTACCTCTAAAAAATCAGTATCAGCAGGAGGGGTTACTGGCTCTTGTGTGGTAGCAATTACCCCAGATGGTGAGCGTACCATGCAAACCTTCTTAGGCACCTCAAGTGACATTAATGCAGACAACCTAGACTTTGACGCTCTAAGTCAAAGTAACTGGTTATATTTTGAGGGTTATCTAGCGATGTCAGAGAGCCTACGCCCTGCCCTACAAAAGCTACGTCAACAAGCCAAAGATAATAACATAAAGATTGCAGTAAGCTTTGCTGATCCTGCTGTGGTTAACTTTGCCAAAGAAGGCTTACTTGAGGTCTTGGGTGACGGAGTCAATACTATTTTTTGTAATGCTGATGAGGCCATGCTATTTACCGACACAAGCAGCATTACCGAGGCGGCTCAAGCCTTGACTCAATACTGTCAGTTGGCTGTGGTAACTAACAGTGCTGAAGATACTGTGATTTGTGAAAAAGACGCAAATGCCGCAACTACCTTAACACAAGTACCTACCCCTCAAGTAGCTAAGGTCATTGATACCAATGGTGCAGGCGACAACTATTCTGGCGCATTCTTGTATGCTTTATCACAAGGTCACAGCTTAACTGAATGTGGCAAGCTGGCCGGTGCTGTGGCCAGTCAAGTAGTACAGCAGTTTGGTCCTCGTCTAACCGTTGAGCAATACCAAGCCATTGCCAACCAAGTTCTTTCGGCTTAATTCGCTTAAATCATTGCCTTTATCATTAAGCCTTAGCTTTTACCATAAAAAAATCCCAAACCAAGTTTGGGATTTTTTATGTTCAGAAGCTATCTATAATTTTAAGCTTTGGCTAACGCTTGCTCTAAGTCAGCTTTGATATCTTCAATATGCTCAATACCAATAGACAGACGAATCATATCTTCACTGACGCCAGCTTTTGCCAACTCTTCATCATTAAGCTGACGGTGAGTAGTGGTGGCTGGGTGACTGGCCAAAGATTTGGCATCACCGATATTTACCAAACGAGTAATTAGGTTTAAGGCATCAATAAATTTCGCACCCGCTTCACGGCCGCCTTTTACCCCGAAGGTTAAGATAGCTGAAGGAGTACCCTTCATATATTTCTGCGCCAGCTTGTGATCAGGATGATCTGACAAGCCTGCATACTTAACCCAAGCCACTTTATCATGACCTTTTAGATATTCAGCCACAGCCTGAGCGTTCTCTACATGACGCTCCATACGTAGACTTAGAGTCTGGATACCTTGCAGAATACTAAAGGCGTTTAATGGGCTTAACGCAGCACCTGTATTACGTAAGGGCGCCACACGAGCACGGGCGATATAGGCCGCCGCGCCCACATCTTTTACGAAGTTTACGCCATGATAGCTAACATCAGGCTGGTTTAATAAAGGGAAGCGCTCTGGATAATCACCCCAGTTAAAGTTACCACTATCCACAATAGCACCGCCAATAGAAGTACCAGTACCACTCATGTATTTAGTTAGTGAGTGCACCACAATGTCAGCGCCAAACTCAAACGGACGGCATAAAGCAGGCGTGGCCACTGTGTTATCAATGACTACCGGTACACCATACTTATGGGCCGCTTCTGCAATGGCTTCAATATCAATGATGTTGCCTAGCGGGTTACCGATACTCTCAGCGAAGACCATTTTGGTTTTATCATCAACCAAGTCGTGGATAGCCGCAGGATTCTTATGATCAAAGAAACGAACTTCAATACCTTGACGCGGTAGGGTGTGCGCAAAGAAGTTATAAGTACCGCCATATAGGGTTGAGGCTGCAATAATATTATCGCCTGCTTCACAGATGGTTTGCACCGCATAAGTAATGGCCGCCATGCCTGAAGCTACCGCCAAAGCACCGACACCACCCTCTAATGCCGCCACACGCTCTTCTAATACCGCATTGGTAGGGTTCATAATGCGGGTATAAATGTTACCTGCTACTTTTAGGTCAAACAGATCTGCCCCGTGCTGAGTATCATCAAAAGCATAAGAGCTGGTGTGATAAATGGGCACAGCAACAGCCTTAGTGGTAGGCTCTACACTATAACCTGCATGAATGGCTAAAGTTTCTAAACGCTGATTGTCAACTGCATTGTCGGCATTACTCATATCGCATCCTTAACGTACTAAATATAAATGTTTAAATAAAACCCTCAAGGTACTCTCTGCTACCAAGCACTGCTTGCTAAAAAGTACTGTAGGTTAAAAAAGCACTAACTATTGGTTAAAAAAGCACTGTTAGTTCAAAAACAAAAAGTACTAATTAATTAAAAAGTACTATAAACCAAAAACTAGCCTTAGGGCAAAATCACAAAGCCATAAAAAAGCTGGATTATCTAATGATAACCCAGCCAATGAATAAATATAATGACTAATTATTATTATACTTATTACTTATGCTCACATAGGAGAGGTTTATTTGTAATAAGCATTTTCTGTATGCGAGTGGTCAGTCTCATCCACCACTTGAGTTAACTCAGGGATTTGCTGCTTTAACTGAACTTCAACCCCTTGACGTAAGGTCATGTCTACTGCAGAACAGCCTTGGCAACCACCGCCAAATTTGAGTACCGCAGTTAGGCCCACGCCTTCTTCTTCAATCAATTCTAATAACTGCACATCACCACCATGAGCGGCTAAGCTTGGGTTAATCTCAGCTTGAAGCACATAGTTGATACGTTCCTCTACACTGGCATCAGCGCCCACTTTAGGCACTTTAGAGTTAGGCGCACGGAAAGTTAACTGACCTCCGAAGCGGTCTTTATTATAATCGATAACCGCATCTTCTAAATAAGGCACTGACGCAGCTTCAATGTAAGCGGTGAAAGCTTCAAATGGCATTTGTAAATCCGCTTCCTCTTCTTCACCAGGTTGATTATAAGCCATACAACATTCAGCGCGAGGCGTCCCTGGATGCTCAACAAAAATACGTACTCCGATCCCTGGGGTTTCTTGTTTTGCCAGTAATTCGGCTAAATACTCTTGTGCCGAAGCAGTGATAGTAATATTGCTTTTAATGTCTGATTGTTCAATGTCTATTGCAGAAACTGGAGCGTTATCAGTCATAAGATGACCTCTTATATTGTAAATTATAGGATAGATAATTTGATGAATTTAAAGCTGAATATGCCTGTTTAGTGCTTCTATTATGGTGGCGATTAAGAATTAATCAAGAAAAATGATAATTAGTTACATAGAAAAACAACTCGGAACTCAGGCCTTGTAGAAATGCTTCAAAAACACTTATAGACAAGCTAAATATTGTAATATGACCTATAATACAATCTATTCAAAATAACGTACAATCTACCCAAAATAACGTACAATTTATCAAAACCACAGCCTCCAATCGATCTTTTTATGGCTGCATTATTTATGGTATTTACTGCCTAAATTTTGAGTATAAAAAGCTTAGAGTTAACAATCATGACCTTAATTACTGCGGTAATCTCTATTTTTATATTAATAGCAATCAGCGCTATTGTATCGAGTTCTGAGCTTGCCCTAGCATCAGCTCGAAAAATAAAACTACAAATTTTAGCCAAAGAGGGAGACGTACGAGCCCTTGATGTCTTGGCTATGCAAGACAACCCTGGCAGCTTTATTACAGTGGTCCAAATACTACTGAACGCCGTTGCTATTTTGGCCGGTGTCATTGGTGAATCTGCGGTTAGCCCCTATCTAGAAGCTATTTTACAACACGACTCTTTGTCTTTTTTACAGTTAGTCATTGGCTACGAAGCTCTCGCTTCAGCGATCTCGTTTATCCTAGTCACCAGTGTTTTTGTGTTATTTGCCGACCTAATGCCCAAGCGCTTTGCGATGAGCTACGCTGAGCCCATTGCTGTGCGATTAGTACGCCCAATGATGATGCTTATCTTTGTGTTTAAGCCAATTATTTGGGTATTTGATGGGGCAGCTGACCTGTTGTTCAAGCTGCTTGGTGTATCAACGGTGCGCCGTGATGATTTAACCTCAGAAGATATTTATGCGGTAATGGATGCTGGTGCCGAAGCTGGAGTATTAAAACACCAAGAGCATCACTTAATCGCCAACATCTTTGAGATGCAAGAGCGCACGGTCACCTCAGTGATGACCACCCGTGAATACATCGTTTATTTTGACTCAAATGAAAGTCATGATGTGATTGTTGAAACCATGATTCGAGAGCCGCATCATAAATTCTTAGTCTGCTTAGAGGATGACTTAGAGCAAACCATAGGTTATGTTGAGTCTCGAGCCTTCTTAGCTATGGTCTTACAAAAAGAAAAAGTAAGCCTAACTGATCCCACTATTTTACGTACCGCATTATTTATTCCAGACACCTTATCTTTGTTCGATGTGTTAGAAACTTTTAAAAGCACTGGCTCAGACTTTGCGATTATCGTTAATGAATATTCATTAGTGGTGGGGGTGATTACCCTAAAAGATGTGATGAGCATTGTCATGGGTGAGCTGGTCACAGTAGATGAGCAGCCTATCGTTCAACGCACAGAGAACTCTTGGCTAGTCGATGGCATGACTCCTATCGAAGATGTGATTCGTACTTTAGGCATCATAAACTTGCCAAACTCAGAGAACTATGAAACCATAAGTGGGTTCATGATGTATTCTTTACGAAAAATACCCAAAAAAACTGACTTCATTGAACACGCTGGTTTTAAGTTTGAAATTCTAGATACTGAGAACCTCAAGGTCAATCAGTTACTGGTTACTAAAACCACTGAAGAGTAACAGCCGTAAGTCCATTCCTACCCTATCTACTTCTTATAGGCCACTTACCGACCTGTTACTTGTGACACCCAAAGGTTAGGCGTCAGTGCTGTCCTAAGCGCTACGGCCTAACCTTTATGCAATAGCCTAATATTATGCAATAATCTAATATCTATCAGATATTTAATTATCCAATTGTATTGTTAAATACAAACTTAACCTTTTAAACAGTCATCTCATACCCATAGCTCTTTGTCTATATGACAAGATTATTAACCCCTGCAACGCCTAGATTAAATGGTTCTAAAGACACTGCTGGGGCCCACGTTTTTATAAATTACTTTATAAAAATCTGTGCTATCGGTATGCCGATTTTTATGGTGCATTGTATGTCTAAACAAGTTTCTACCACAAGAAGTAACCAGCCACTTACTTCTTTGGGGTCTGCTAGTGACGCACAGCAGCGTACAATGATTATAGGTGTCTTACTAGCAGTTGTATCTAACTTATTATTTGGTGTCCTATATTTTTATAGTAACTTATTGCAGCCACTAACGGGCACTCAAGTCTTTATATGGCGTATGTTATCCATGTGGGTGGCTTTAGTAGCTTTTGTGGTGATAAGAGGCCGCTTAGGATACCACCTGAATATCTTGCGTAACCTAAAAACTGCTAAGCAATGGGCTTGGCTGCTGCTACCTACCCCAATATTTTTTAGTCAACTTTGGCTATTTATGTGGGCTCCGGTAAATGACCAAGGGGTACAGGTAGCAATGGGTTACTTCTTATTCCCACTGATGATGGTGTTGTTTGGTTATCTGTTTTTTGGTGAGCGCTTATCCAAGCTACAATGGTTGGCTGTAGGCTTTGCTCTAGCGGGTATTAGCTTAGAGATGATGCGGACTCAAAGCGTATCTTGGGCGACTCTTTGGGTGTGTGGCACTTACCCTATTTATTATATTATGCGTCGCCTGCAAGGTATTACCGCCATGACTGGTATGCTAGTAGACTTAACTTTGTTTTTGCCCATCGCCTTAGGATATCTGCTATTTGTCGCTCCTGATAACCTAGCTTTTGTCATGGGTTCAAGCGTGCACCTGTTACTGGTTATAAGCCTTGGCGTACTCAGTGTCTTGGCACTAAAAACCAACTTAGATGCCAGTCAGATATTGCCGGTCAACGTATTTGGAATGATGAGCTACCTTGAGCCAGTATTTCTATTTTTCTTAGCCATAACCCTCTTAGGCGATAGCTTTGAGATGAGTATGCTCTACAGTTATGGTCTGATCTGGATTGGTATTATGTTTCTTATTGCGCATGGAGTTCGTCAGTTACGTGCCAATAGACGCAATAATAAGCCTTGGATGAAAGGTGCTCGTGTCAGCTAAAGACAAGACAAGCTATTGGCTGCTAAAGGTGTAAAATACAAGCCCTTCTAAACAGTAGAGGGGCTTTTTTTAACCCCTTTTATACGTTTTAGAAACTATTCATCATTGTTATTGTGAAGTCTAGTGTGTCACTATAAGGGCCTTTATCCTTAAATTTCAATCTTAATATAATCACAAACTCATGGTTCAACCACAAGGTTGAATGCTGGTATTTCTGGAGCTTCAAGAATGAGCGTGTTACCCAATCAAAGCCCAACTCAATCAGAAGATAAGTCTGATAATTTAAAGTCAAATGCCAATCGCCGTTACAAATACTTAGTATTTATTGGTCGTTTTCAGCCCTTTCATAGAGGTCATAAAGCAGTAGTAGACGAGGCATTAAATAGAGCAGAAAATGTCATTATGTTAATCGGCTCAGCCAATATGCCCAGAAGCCTGCGTAACCCATTCACCGTTGAAGAGCGCGCTCAGATGATTAAAGGGGCTTACTCGGCTGAAGATGCCGCTAGAATCCACTGCGTTGGTCTTGATGATGCCCTATATAATGACACGCGCTGGCTACAGTATGTACAAGCCTCTGTTAAGACCGTCACCCATGACTTGAGTGACGACATTGCGTTAATTGGTCACTCCAAAGACAGCTCATCTTACTACCTATCATTATTCCCAACTTGGGAGTCGGTCTCCGTTCCCAATTACAAAAACCTATCAGCTACGCCCATTCGTGAAGGCTATCTGATGGGCGCTACTCCAACTGGAGAACGTACCCCTGTGTCAACGCGCGAAGTCATGGAGGCTTTCAAGACCACTGAAGACTACCAGCACCTTCACGAGGAAGCTTGGTTCATTGATGATTATATGAAGCAGTGGCGTGATGCCCCTTATCCACCCACTTTTATGACCGCTGATGCTTTAGTAGTACAGTCTGGTCATATCTTACTGGTAGAGCGTCGTAGCATGCCGGGCCGAGGCTTATGGGCACTACCTGGAGGATTTGTTAATCAAAAAGAGACTTTACTAGATGCCTGTATTCGGGAGCTTGCTGAAGAAACCAAACTCCAAGTTCCAACCTCAGTGTTATAT